>NZ_JAWLQI010000039.1:0-30169 GCF_036997785.1 Brachyspira pulli | reverse complement strand
TACCACAGGCACTCCTTTCAGTCGCAAAAGAAGTGGGGTCTGGGGCAAAGCCCCAGATATAAAAACAAAAATATAAATTTATTTTTGACAAAATATAGTTGTTTAGGTATATACTGAAAATTTTTAACTTTGTCAATTGATGGACTTTATATAGAATTATCTACTTTTTGCCGCGACTTCGTCAAAGTAGCTATGTCCTCATAGGCTCGGATACGTTTCGCGAAAACGCAATTGCTAGAACTTTATATTTTAAGAATATGTATCAAATATGTTGTAATACCCTAATTTTAGGTTAAAAATGTAGTTGTTCGCGAAGCGTATCCGAGTTTATCGAGGATATAAGGTTCTTTTATACCAATACCGAAAGGTACCTTGCCTACGGCACGCAGAGCGGTGAGTAAAGCCCCAAATATTAAAAACAAAATATAATTGTTTAGGTATATAGTAATTAACAAATTGTGTAATATTATTATAAAAAATATAAAAAAACGGACTCAAAATAAATGAATCCGTTTTATATTTGGAGTATGCTATTATTTATTCTTTATAAGCATAAGTAAATTTATGCATAGATAATGCATCATAATAAACATCTTTTAATTTTGGAGAAATTAATAAAGGCTCTGTATAAAAATACATAGGTATTATAGCAAAACTATTAACTAATAATTCTTCAGCTTTATGCATAGCTTCCATTCTTACCTTTTGATCTCCAGTAGTAAGTGCTGTTTGTATGTATTGGTCATATTGAGCATTACTGTATGAACTATAGTTGTTAGGAGAATAGCTCGTATATAAAGATAAGAAGTTTATAGGGTCGTTGAAATCTCCGAACCAACCGCCGCGGCACATAGTTAAGTTTTTATCATATCTAGTTTGTAAGAATACTGCCCATTCTTCCTGTACTATTTTTGTATCTATTCCTAAATGTTCTTTCCACATTTGCTGAACTGCTTCAAATATTGCTATATGGAAACCAGGGTCAGCTTTGAATTCAAATACTGGGAATCCTTTTCCATCTGGATAACCTGCTTCAGCCATTAATTTTTTAGCTTCTTCTATGTTTTTTTGATAATTTTCACTGCTTATATCAAAGAACCCGCCTCCGTTTTCTCTGAAGCTTCCTTCAGCATCATTTATACCATAAGGAACAAAAGCATTAGCAGGAGTTTCTCCGCCTTTAGTAACTTGTTCTACTATGTAATTTCTATCTATAGCAAGAGCCAATGCCTTACGAACTCTAACATCTTTTAATACATCATTTGTTATATTCAAACAATAAAAATATGAAGCAAGCATTGGTTTAATTTGAAGAAGACCTTCATCTCTTAATGTTTGTATATCTTGTGTAGGAAGTATTCTTGAAAAATCTATTGAACCTTCTTTTATACCGGCAACAGAAGCAGTTTCATTTTGCATAAGTATGAATTTTAATTGTTCTGGTTTAACTTCTTGTAGGTTCCAGTAATTAGTATTTTTTACCATTATGATACTTTCATCTTGATTTATTTCAGTAGTTACAAAAGGGCCGTTTCCTATATAAGTTTCAGCATTTAAGCTCCAAGTATCGCCATATTGTTCTATTATATCTTTTCTTACAGGGTAGAAAGTTGTAAATGCTACCAAATCCAAGAAATATGCTGTAGGTGCTTCTAGTGTAACTTCTAAAGTATAATCATCTATAGCTTTTACTCCCAAACTATCAACAGGCATTTGTCCTGCTGTTATTGCTTTAGCATTTTTTACAGGTTCATGTTGGAAACTGTATTGACTTCCTACTGCTGGATCCACTACTCTTTGCCAGCTGTATACAAAGTCAGATGCTACAACAGGTTTTCCGTCAGACCATTTAGCATTAGTTCTTAAATGGAATATATATTTAGTTCCGTCATCAAGTATTTCCCAATTCTCAGCAACTCCTCCTACTATCTTTCCGTCTTTAGATTTTGTAGTTAAGCCTTCAAAAGCATGTATTACATAATAACATGCATCCAATGCTGTATTTAAAGTTGGGTCTATTGTTTTTGGCTGAGGGCCTGCATTTATAGTAATAACATTCTTGCTTTCCTTGTTTCCTCCGGAACAGGATATAACAATAAATGACATTATTATAAATAATGCTGAAAGTATTTTCTTATTCATTATGAACTCCTATCATATATAGTAATTTTGCTTGTAGTATTATATAATACAAATAAATACTGTCAACAGTATTAGACTTTGATTTGTATTTTTTATATAAATAATATTTTTATATATGTATATATTAAAATAGAATATAATAAAAAATGTTCATAATTTTGTTTTGCATTATTGACAATAGATATAATTTTATATACTATTATAGTATAATTTTTATTATATTTTAGAATATAGGAATTTAGTTTAAAAGGATTTTAATATAGTTAAAACATTAAGTAATAAAATAACATTTAAAAATAATGAATCTTTTATTTCAATATGCGGAATTGATGATAAGAATCTAAAAATACTTGAAGATAAATTTAATGTTTCCATATATCCAAAGGGAAATGAACTGACTGTAAAAGGTGATTTAAATAAAGTAGAAGATACTATTAAAGTTTTATATACATTAAAAGATTTGTATAATTCATCTGCGGAAATAACATATCAAAAAGTTATAAGCATAGCTGATAATGTTTCTAATGATAAAGAAAATAAATTAATATCTATGCGTATAAAATTACCTTATCTAGGCAGAAGCATACAGATGAAAACGATATCACAAGGAGAATATCTCTATAAAATGCAAAACAGTGATATTATATTTTCTACAGGTGCAGCTGGTACAGGAAAAACTTTTCTTTCAGTAGCTTATGCAATTAATTTACTTTCAGAAGGCAGAGTGGAGCGTATAATTATAACAAGACCGGTTGTTGAGGCAGGAGAGAGTTTAGGTTATTTGCCTGGAGATTTTAAAGAAAAGATTTCTCCTTATATGCGTCCCGTTTATGATGCTTTATATAGTCTTTTATCAAGCGATATGATATTGAGATATACAGAGGAAGGAAAGATAGAAGTAGCTCCTTTAGCATATATGAGAGGAAGAACTTTGAGCAGAGCTTTTATAATACTTGATGAGGCTCAGAATACAACAGTTTCTCAAATGAAAATGTTTTTAAGCAGAATAGGTGAAAAATCCAAAGCTGTTATTACTGGTGATGTTTCTCAAAGCGATTTGCCAAAAAATACAAAATCCGGATTAGAGCATGCTTTAAAAATTTTAAAAGGTATAAATGGAATTAGTTTTCATCATTTTGAAAAGAAAGATGTTATAAGACACCATTTAGTTTCAGAAATTTTAGAGGCTTATGAAAATGCTGATAAAGAAAATACTTTTGAAGGGTAATTATTAATTATGAATACGAATAAAAAAATAATGAAATTGGTTATCAATAAAACGCCGAATATAGAAAGAATATTCCAATTGATAATAGCTATCTTATTATATGTTTTTACTTTATTTTTAGTATTTCCTACCTATATGCAAAAAGCAGATATACCTTCTGTAGGCGATATTGTAAAAGAGCCTTTGATAGTTAAACGTAATGTAAGATATGAAAATAAAGAAGAAACTGAAAAACTTGTATATTATGCCCAATCAGCTATAGCACCTATATTTGATATGCCTAAAGATATAGAGTATGAAACTATATCTAAAATAAGTAATATGTTCTCTTTCATGAGAATATCTTATGATAATAAAATACCTATAGATGAAATGTATAGTCAGTTTTTACTTTTATATAATGAACCTATAAACAAATCAGTATTTTCTAATGCAGTAGTTAATGAGCTTAATATTGGATATGAGGCAAAGATAATAGATATTATTAGAGATTTATTTAATATTGGCGTTATATCCAGAAGTAATTTAAGTTCTGAAACTTTGAACCTAATACTTGATAATGGAATATTTATATATAGATTCGATGATTATGTTGTTGAAGAAAAAGTACTTCCTAGAAACAGAGTATTCTTTTTGGAAGATTTAAGAATGGAGCTTCCTTCTATTGTTGGTGCTAAATACAGAAATCTTAATATAAATCATATTAATACTATAGCGTCGATAATTAATTCTTTTTTGAGGGATAATTTAATATATAATTCTGTAAAGACCAAAGAAAAAATAAATGATGTTACTTATTCTATACCGCCGGTTTATAATATGATTAAAAAAGGTTTTCCTATATTGAATGTAGGGGAGAGAGTAACAGAAGAAAAAGCGGAATTGATAAGAAATTTATTTGGAAATAATTTTGCAACTTATAATATTTCTATTTTTATAGGTCAGTCTTTATTTATATTGCTGTTATTTTTCTTTATTGGTTTTGTTATTTTAAGGTATAAAATTCCTTTTTATTTGAATTTTAAAAACTATCTCTTATTTACAATGGAATATTTTGTTATTGTTACTTTAACATATATATTTTATAATCATATATCATATAAAATATCAGATACATATATACCTTTTTATATATACACATTTATTCCAATGTTTAGTATGATGAATTCTTTATTGGGAGCAAAAAGAGGAATATCAGCTATTGTAACATTATGTATTACTTTCTTGGCAGCAAATATAGCACAGGCAAATATATTTGAGATATCAGCATTATTTGTTATATCTATATTTTCATCTATGCTTACAAGAAAAATCAACAGCAGATATGCAGTTTTATGGATAGGTCTTTTGATAGGAGCATATTTAAGTTTGATGTCATTGGTAGGAATGCTTCTTAATAATACTATGAATGTAACATATTTAACTTTTATATTGTCATTTGTAAGCGGATTTACTCAGGCAATATTGGTTATGATATTTTTACCTATTTGTGAATATATGCTTGAAACAGCTACTATATTCAGACTTCAGGAATTATCAGACTTGAATAATCCTTTGCTTAGAAAATTGCAGATGAATGCACCGGGTACTTATCACCATTCTATAAGTATGGCTAATTTGGTAGAAACTATAGCCGAAGAAATAGGAGAGGATGCAAGACTTGCCTGCGTATCAGCATATTATCATGATATAGGTAAAATGGAAAATCCTCTATATTATATTGAGAATTCCAATAGAGATGAAAACAGACATAATAAATTAAAACCTACTCTTTCAGCATCTATAGTTAAAGCTCATGTTCGTTTGGGAGTTGAAATAGCGAAAAAATACAGACTTCCTAAAGAGGTTATTGCAGCAATAAAAGAGCATCATGGAACAAGTTTAATAAAATATTTCTATGTAGAGGCAGCAAAAGAAAATCCTGATGTTGATATTAATTTATTTACTTATCCGGGTCCTCGTCCTCAATCTAAAATTACTGCAATTATAATGATATTGGATTCTATAGAGGCAGCGAGCAGAACTTTAGATTCTCCTAGAAGGGAAGATTTAGAAATGCTTATAGAACATATTGTAGATGATAAAATGTCTCAAGGTGAATTGAATGACAGCGGTCTTACTTTAAAAGACATAGAAATAATAAAGAGAATAACATTCCAAAAAATTATAGTTTCTTTGCATGAAAGAATTAAATATCCGGAACTTCCAGATGAGAAAGCTGAAAATAATAATGCAGATTCAGAAAAAATATCCAAAGAAAAAGCAGAGAAAGAGAAAGCACATAAGGAAAAAATAGCAAAAGAAAAGGCAGAAAAAGAAGCTAAAAAACTTGCGGCAAAGGAAAAGGCGGAGAAAGAAAAGGCAGAAAAGGAAAAAGAAAAAGCAGAGAAAGAGAAAGCACATAAAGAAAAAATAGCTAAAGAAAAAGCAGAGAAAGAGAAAGTACAAAAGGAAAAAGCAGCTAAAATGATAAAAGAGAAAGAAAAAATAAAAGAGAAGATAGCTAAGAAGATTCCTATTAAACATAAAAATGAAAAAGATGAAATAAAATATAATAATACAGAAAAAAAAGAGAGTAAAGAAAATACTGTAAAAAAATAATGAGGTATTATGAAAGTTAATGTTTTTAATGAAACAGATTATGATATAAATTTAAAATATTATAGATATTTCTTGTATTGTACTACAAAAGTTACTGGTATAAAGGGAGATGTTAATTTATTATTTTGTAATGATGAATATATAAAGAAACTCAATCATGATTTCAGGAATAAAGATAAAGCAACAGATGTATTAACATTTCCTATGGGGGATGCCAAAGAGGGGGGAGATATAGTCATTTCTTATGAATGGGTAACAACAAGATATAGCGAAGAAAAAATAAAAAAAACTGTATTGAAATTAATAATTCATTCAGTACTTCATTTAATGGGTATACATCATAATTACAGTAAAAAATCCTTAATAGAAAACAATGAAAAAATGAAAGAGCTTTATTATAAAGTAATAGAATATATAAAAAATAATAAGGATAAAAATAAATGCCAATAAAAAAATTAATATCAAAAATAACAAAGAAAAAGGATAATGAATCAGAAAAGAGTAACTATGTAAATTTATCTACATTAACAGAGGCAGAAAGGGAAATTATAATAAATACTATAGAGTTAAAATCAAAGAGTGTAAGAGAAATTATGGTGCCTCGTGTAGACGTTGTTATGATACCTATAGAATATTCTTATGATAAGGTGATAAAGGCTTTCAATAAAGAGAGAAATTCAAGGATTCCAGTATATAAAGATGGTATAGATGATATAGTAGGTGTTTTGTATGTGAAGGATTTGATAGATGCAGACGAGAAAAATTTTTCATTAAAAAAAATGCTTCATAAACCTTTATTTGTACCAATATCAATATCTTTAATGGAGCTTTTGAAAAATTTTAGAGAGAAGCAAATACATATTGCTATGGTAGTTGATGAATACGGCGGTTTTTCTGGAATTGTTTCTATGGAAGATGTACTTGAGCAGATTATCGGTGATATACGCGATGAATACGATGAGGAAGATGAAGAAGTAAAAAGCAATGATGATGGTACATATTTAGTGGATGCAAGAGCCAGAATAGAAGATTTTAATAAATATGGAATACTTCCTCCTATACCAGATGATGAGGCAGATACAGTAGGCGGATTTTTATTTTCATATTTGGGCAGACTTCCTAAAAGAAATGAGGCTATAGAATATAAAAATTATTCTTTCACAGTTGTAGGAAAAAGCGGAAATATTGTTACAAAGATTAGAATAGAGAAACTTAAAAAAGAAAAAGAAACAGTTCAAAAAGAAAGCGATGATTAATATTTTGATTTGATAAAAACTTATTATATACTAAAAATTTTTAAGTTTGTCATTTTTTTATTCAACTTTTTCCCGCACACGCTCTGCGGACTTCGTCAAAGTTGCAAAAAGTGCAATTACATAATTAGTACTAAATCATACTAAAATTGTTTTACATGTAAGATAGGTTATTAATTTAAGCTAAATTATAGTCCTTTTGCTTCTTTGGGTCACCACCGAGTAGGTGCCTAATCGGCAAAAGAAGTGGGGTGCTTGCGAAGCACACAGAGTGGTGGGCAAAGCCCTGCAGATATTTAAAATTTAAAAAAATTATTTTTGACAAAATATAGTTGTTTAGGTATATACTGAAACGATTTCATTTTGCCGACTACTGCACATTATGTAATATTATCAACTTTTTTGCCGCGACTTCGTCAAAGTTTTTATCCTTCGGATACGCTATGCGAAAAACGCAATTGCTAGAACTTTATATTAAAAACATTCCTATTAAATATAGGATATACCCTAAAAATGCAGTCTTTCGCGAAGCGTATCCGAGCCTGTCGAGGATATAGGTTCTCGCCGAAGGCAGGCTATGCCTTATACCAATACCGAAAGGTACCTTGCCTACGGCACGCAGAGCGGTGGGCAAAGCCACCACAAACAATAAAATTGAAAAAACTAAAATTGACAAAATATAGTTGTTTAGGTAGATATAAAAATACCCCTTCTAAAAAATTTAGCAGGGGCATTTTTTTGATAGGTATAAACAAAAATGTATAAAAATCGTTATTCTAAATATGCATAATGAAATTGATACTCTTGAAGCGGAGTTAATACATAATCTTTTAATCTCTTACTTACTAGAGTAGGATTTGAAGGATTGTATATAGGTATTAGGATATTATCTTCAGCTATTAATATTTTTTCAGCTTCATGCATAGCTTCCATTCTAGTTTTTTGATCAGCAGTATTTCTTGCTATTTCAATATATTTATCAAACTCAACATTACTGTAGCCTGCTGTATTCTGACTTCTATAGCTTAAATAATTTTCTAAGAAAGTCATTGGATCGCTGTAGTCTCCTATCCATAATGTTCTTATTAACTCATAATTCTTTTCGCTTCTCATTTGCTGATAAGCAGCCCATTCCATAGATGATATCATCAAATCAATTCCTAAATTTTCTTTCCACATTTGCTGTACCGCTTCAGCAACTTGTAAATAAATTAAATCAGAAGTAGTTTTATATTCTAATACAGGGAAACCTTCTCCATTAGGATATCCAGCTTCAGCCATTAATTTTTTTGCTGTTTCTACATTGTTGGAATAGGCTTCTTTTGATAAATCTATATATTCACCGCCGTTTTTTCTGAAATCGCCTTCTACATCATAAGCACCAACAGGAACCCAAGCACTTGTAGGAGATTTAGCTGTAGGAACAACATTTTCAACTATATAATTTCTATCTATAGCTAAAGCCAATGCTTTTCTTATTCTAGTGTCTTTTAATACTTCATTTGTAGCATTGATTCCGAATGCCACTGTTGAGAAGTATGGAGCAATATCTATTATTCCTTCTGCTCTTAATTTGTCTAAATCCTGCTCTACAATATTAACAGAAAAATCTAAATTTCCGTCTTTTACTCCAGCTAGTGCTAAAGTAGCATCTTTCATCATTACGAATGTTATTTTTTCAGGCTTTATACTGCTTCTATTCCAATAGTTAGTGTTTTTTACCATAACTATTTTTTCATCAGGATTTCTTTCTATCATAACAAAAGCACCATTTCCAATATAGCTTTCTGGATTTAATGACCATTCATCGCCGTATTGTTCTATTATGTCTTTTCTTATAGGAGAAAATATAGGATAAGTTAAAATATCTAAAAAATAACCAGTAGGTGATTCTAATGTGATTTCTAAAGTATAATCATCAATAGCTTTTACACCAAGCTCAGTTACTTCAAGTTCGCTTGATAATATTTTTACAGCATTTTTTATATATTCTATAAAAGAAGTGTATTCAGCACCGCTTACTGGATTTGCAGCTCTTTGTAAAGCGTATACGAAATCATTAGCAGTTACATTCTTTCCGTCTGACCATTTAGCATTTGTTCTTAAATGGAATGTATAAGTTAATCCGTCTTTTGATATATCCCAACTCTCGCAAGCTCCAGCCTGAAGGTTTCCGGATTTATCTTTTGTAATTAATGTTTCAAATGCATGTCTTGGATATACAAAATCATTTCCAGAAAGGGTAGGGTCTATTGTTTTAGGTTCTTCTCCGGCATTAATAAAAAGTTCTCTGCTGCTGCGTTCTTTAGCTGCAGGGGTACATGAAAATATAAATATTATACTTGACAGTACCAATAAAATTTTTCTAAACATTTAAGATATCCTTAATATAATATTATTAGTTATCATAATACAATAATAATAAATATAATGCAATTGTTTTTACCTTTGTAATATAAATTTTACTTAAAATATATTATTAAAGTTTTAAAACGAAAATACTAATTTAAAAAAAGGGAAATATATGAAAAAAATAATACCTGTATTTTTTATTTTAATGCTGTCAGCTTCTCTTTATTCTCAAACTTCAAGATTTACAAGATTAAGTCCTTAGGAATTAACTAATCTTGCAAATCCAAGAAGACTTTCTCACAGAATATTTTATACTAAGCCATCACAAGGCCCTAATGCCAAATGGTTTGATGCTGTAAAAGAGGGAAATCTTGCTGAAATAAAAAGAATGGTTGAAGCAGGTCAGGATATAGAAGTTCAAGATACATACAGTTTGAAACAAACTGCTTTAGGCTGGGCTGCTTTTATAGGATACTTAGATGTAGTAGAGTATTTAGTATCAAAAGGTGCTAATTTATATGCAGGAGATACTGCTGATGTTACAAGTGCTTTTAAATCAGCGATACTTGGCGGAAATATTAAAGTTATAGAATATTTATATCCTTTGTATGAAGGAAAATTAAATCTTAATGAACAGGATAAAAGAGACGGCGAAACAATGCTTATGGTTGCTGCTGGAAATAACAGAGAAGATGCAGTTAAATTATTATTAGACAAAAAAGTTGATGTAAATATTGTAAGCAAACAGTTAAATAAATCTGCTTATACTTATGCATGCGAATCTAAAAATCAAAATATTATAAAGATGATAAAAGACGCAGGCGGTATAAATGTACGCACTGGAAAGGCTTCTTGTCAATAATATAATTAAAAAATAATAAAAAATAGGGCTTTTATTAATATTAATAAAGGCCCTAATTTTTTGTATTAAATTATTGTTTCAAAATATTATTTGAAGCTAAAGAATTTCATTAAGTCTGCAAGTTTTTGAGTTTCTTTTTCCATATCAACAACTATATCCGCATTGGTTCTTACTAAATCTGTATTCTGTTCTGCACTTATATCCACACTGTTTACAGCACTTTGAACTTCTCTTGCTGAAGCGTCCTGTTCTGTTGAAGATTCTACCATCTGACTTACTATGTAACTGCTTTCTTTAGCTTTATTAGTAATATCTTCCAAAGCGTCCATAGTTTCTTTTATTTTATTGTTTCCTTCGTTTATCTTTTCTAAACTGTTATTTACTATATTTGTAATGCTTTTTACTGATGCTTGAGAAGTTTGAGCTAGATTTCTAACTTCAGCAGCTACTACAGCAAATCCTTTTCCTTGATCTCCAGCACGTGCAGCCTCTACTGAAGCGTTAAGAGCAAGTATATTTGTCTGCATTGCTATATCATCTATCATTTTTGTTATATTTGATATTTCAGCAGTCGCTTTAGTAATATCTTCCATAAGAGCCATAGATTCTTTTGATAAATTATAACAATGCTCACTTGAATCAGTAAGAATTTGTATTTTATCATTTGTAACTGCTATATCATTTGTTGTTTTATCTATTACTTCTAAAGTATTTGCCATAGTTTCAGTTATCATTTTTAGATCATCTCTCTGTTTTTCTGTTCTATTAGATAAATCCACACTTCCGGCACTTACATTTTTACTGGCATTTTCCATAGCATTTGTAGAGTTTAATATTTGCTTTATTATATTTGATAATATATTTTGAGTATTTAATATAGAATTAAATATCATTCCTATTTCATCTTTTCTCTTGCTTAATGCTTCATTTTTATATGAAGTTAAATCTCCGCTGCTTAATTTTTCTGATACATACAAAACTTTAAGTATTGGGTCTATTAAGCTTTTCTTGATTAATATATTTATAAGTACTAAAAATACTATAAGAACAATAATAGCCAATATAGAAGTTACAACAGCATTTTTAATATTTTCTCTTACTATAACAATTTCTGGTATATTTACTAATAAGCCTATAGCATTATTATCATCTTTCAATGAAGTTAATGGCACTACAATATTGAAAACTTTATGATTATTTATTTTGTTTCTAAATGATAATTTAGTATTATTTTTTATACTGCTTATTATATCATTTGCATTGTTATATATAGTTGAAATTTCTTCTCCTATAATTTGAGTATTTGTAGCAGCCAATATTACACCATATTGATTAATTAAATAACCGCTCATACCATTATTAGTTGAGATTGCTGATACTATTTTAACTAAATTATCAGCAGAAAAATCCACTCCAACCATACCTAAAAACTTTCCGGAATCATCTAGTATAGGCTCAACAATGCTTACAGTAAGTACAGTATCAGCTCCTGTATAAGTATCATCTTTTTCAACATCGCTTATATATAATTGTTTTGAATTTTTAGGTATAGTATAGTAATTAGGATTGGCATCAAATTCTTCTTGATAAACTTTATCATAAGTAACTTCATTTTCATCATAAAAGAAAGAAGGACCGTATCTTCCATCAACTTCAGAACCATAATCAGTATCTATAAATTCATCATCTCTGCCGTCAAATGCATTTTTTTCCCACATCTCATATATACTAAATAAATTATCATTATTGTTAAGCATTTCCCCTAGAATACGAGTATGTGATTCTCTTGTGATAGTTCCGCTTACTATATCGTTTTTTAATGATAATGCTATAGTATCAAGCATAGATATATATGAAAGCATTTCTTTTTCTATATCTTTAGCATAAGTTGTGACCATATATTCTGTTGAAGCAAAACCTTCTTTTTTAGAGTTTTCGATATTATGTGTAACCATATAAGAAATAACAGTTACAAACATTATTATTACTGATACTGCTAACAATACGAAGATTTTAAATTGAAGACCTAAAGATTTTTTGTTTTCCATAACCCCGCCCACTTTTTATTATAATAGGTATAATACACTTATTATAAAAAAATAACAATAAATTGTGATAAAATTAATTTTATATATAAATAATAACCAAAATAATAATAGATTTGTATTATAAAAAATTATTTTTATGTGCAATTATATTAGATATAAGTAATTATAATGATGTATTTGTTTTATAATTATTGATTTTTTTATATTGTTGTAAAATAAATAGGGTAGGTATTTTTATTATTTTGTTAGTAGCTATATTATTTTATA
Source organism: Brachyspira pulli (assembly GCF_036997785.1). Lineage (NCBI taxonomy): Bacteria > Pseudomonadati > Spirochaetota > Spirochaetia > Brachyspirales > Brachyspiraceae > Brachyspira > Brachyspira pulli. The sequence goes on along the minus strand of NZ_JAWLQI010000039.1, from coordinate 17,416 downwards.
TAAAGATAATTGTTTATTAGATTTTCTAATATATTTCAGTATAATATAAAACTTTATTAAACTAAAAAGATTAGTTTAATAAAGTTCAAAAAATTAAATTATATTATTTTACTCTTTTTATTTTTACTCCGAAACGTTCCTCAACTAAACTAATAAGTTCAGGCAATTTTTGTTCAGCAATCATTTTTAATTTTTCTCTTTCTATATTTTGAGCAGGAGCACCTAGCATAATGGAATTGGATTCAACTTTAACATTTGACATTAATGCTGTTCTTCCTCCAAGTATTACTCTGTCGCCAAGAGTAACATGGTCAGCTAAAGCAGCTTGTCCGCCTAATATACAATGATGACCTATTTTAGAACTTCCAGCAATACCTACTTGAGATACTATTATAGAATGTTCTCCTATTTGACAATTATGTGCTATTTGAACTAAATTGTCCACTTTTACACCTTCTTTTATAATTGTAGAACCTAAAGTAGCTCTATCAACACAAACATTAGCTCCAAGTTCAACATCATTTTCTATAACAACATTTCCTCTTTGAGGTATTTTCATTTGTCTGCCATTAACTTCAAAGAATCCGAATCCGTCATTTCCTATAACAGTTGATGAACCTATTATTACTCTGTCTTTTACAATACATCTGTCATGAATTGAAACATTGGCATATATTGTGCAGTTCTCTCCTATAACAACATCATCGCCCAAAAATACATTAGCCTCTATAACTGTTCCATTTCCTATAACTGTATTTTTCCCTATATGAACATTGTCGCCTATATAAGTGTTTGGAGATACTTTTGCATTTTCTTTAATAATAGCTGATGGCTCAATGGTACCTAAAGGATATTTTTTATCTTCAAAAAGAAAATATAATAATTTTATGAATGCTTCTTTAGGATTATTATATATAATTGCTGTTTTGTTTTTAAAGTCGTTTATTTTATTTGCTGTATCTTCTCTTAAAATTAAAGCATTGGCATTACTATTTAAGGCAGCTTCTAAGTATTTGTCATTATCTATACAAACTATTGAATTATCTATTATTTCATTAATAGGGGAAAGAGTTGTTATTTCTTTTTCTTCATCTCCTATTATTTTTTGTGCCTGAAGGAAATTATAAATATCTTTTATTTTCATAATATTATCTCCTTTTATTTAAAATATATAAAAAACTAAAATGTACTTTTAATACATCTTAGTTTTTTATAGTTAATAATTAATGATTAATAATTATCTTTGTAATGATGCTTTTACATTTGCAATAACTGATTCAGTAATATCAAAGTTTCTGTCAGCATATAGTATAGCATGTTCTGTTCTTTCTAATATTAAAGTATAGCCTTCTTTTTTCACTATAGTCATAAGTGAATTAGCAACTTGTCTTTTTACTTCGCCTCTTAAAGAATAATCTCTATTGTTTTGAACTATTGAAGTATCTTCCATATTTGTTTGCTGAGCTTCCTGAAGTTTATATTCTTCTAATTTTGCTTTTAATTTTTCAACAAACTCTTCATCGCTTGTAAGTTCTTTGATAACTCTTTCAAGATCAATATATCCAACTTTTGTAAGTCTATATGATTGTGTAAATACTCTAGGGCTGACAATAGATACTACAAGTGTAGCTATAAATAATAAACTCATAATATAATACTTTTTCATTTTTATCTCCTTTTATTTATAAATTATAAAATTATTATCAAAATAATATATTCTTAATAGAATGGGTGGTTCATAGTAAATGCAATTCCCCAACCTCTGCCAAGCCATTTTCCAAGAGGCGTATAAGAATCTCCTTCAAAGTCTTGGAAGCCTTTACCAAAACCGACATCATCTTTATTGTATACGAATCTTTTAGCAACATAGAATCTTACATTGAATATCGGTATAGTAAGTCTTAAACCAAAACCAACAGAATATATGTATTGAGACGGATCAAATATATCCTTAATATCCATAAATTGAGAAGGATATGTTTTAGCATCTCCGTCCTGATTCCAGCCAGTACTTCCAGGCATCCATAATTGACCAGCATCAAGGAAAGTAACAAATCCCAATGTTTTTGGTACAATAGGTATACGAAGTTCAGCGAAGAATCTTACTTTTGCTCTACCATAACTCCAAGAATCAGTAGTAGCTGTTCCATCTGAATTAGGAGTTCCTGCCATATCATAAGTTGATAAACCTCTATTTTTCTTAAATATAGTATATTTAGAAGTATCCCAACCACGAACATCTTCAAATGGGTTAAGATAGTATAAAACATCAGCGTCATTTTGTAAAGGAAGTCCAGGAGTAGCTATTATTTGACCTAATTCTCCATAGAATGCAAATGAAAGCCAATCAGTTGCCGGTATAGCTAAGAATCCTGTTAAGTTCATTCTTGTTAATTGAGTATGTCCGAAGTATAAATCTACTATACCTCTTAAGAAACTTCCTCTTGTAGGGTTAAGATAATCGTTTCTGCTGTCACGAAGAAGTGAGTAAGATATAATAAATGTTGTGAACCAATCACTTTGCCATCTTAAGAAAGAACCGTCTTTTTTATTTACTCTATGTATTAAATATTTTTTAATATCATTAAGTACATAATTAGGGCCTGCTTCACTAGCACCTTGATCTTTACCCTGCTGATACTGCTGAACTATAGTATCAAATGTTATGAAAGTAGAATAATAATCAGCAAAATAATAACCAAGTCTTACAATACCTTCAAAACCATGTCTTGTATAATATGAATATTTAGGTATTCCAAATGAGTCTGCTCCTATTTCATAACCAGTATTTACACCCTCATTAAAGTATGATAAATCAACACCTAAATATATAGGCAAATTAAGCAAATAAGGCTCAGCAAAGTTAACAGCTATACGTTTTTGTGTTTCTCCTAATTCACCGCTCAATCCTAATTGTAATCCTCTACCTAAGAAGTTGTTCTCTCTTATAGAAGCGAATACTTTAAATCCTGAACCAGTAGAGAAACCGCCTCCGCCTGATACCATTGCTGTTTTACCTTCAGTTACATTTAAAGTCAATTCCATTAAGCCTTCAGCAGAACCAGGTTTAACTCCAACATTAATATTATCAAAGAATTGTGTATTATATAATCTTTCTTGAAGTCTTTGTATTTTAGTTGTATTAAATACTTCACCAGGTTTTATATCAACATATCTTTGTATAACAAAATCTTTAGTTTTTGTGTTTCCAGCTATAGTAATATTTTCTATATGTGCTTTATCGTTTTCTACAATATCGTACATTATATTTACTATTTTGTTTTCTTCATTAACTGTAATTACTGGTATAACTTGTCTGAATATGTAACCTCTTTCAGAATACTTATTTTGTATACCTTGATAATCTGTCATATGATAAGTATAATTATATAAAGCACCTTTTTTTGATTTAATATCTTTTTGTATATTATCAGAAGATATAATGAAATTGCCTTTAAATCCTATATCCCCGAAATAATATTTATCACCTTCAGTTACATATATATCTATTATTAAGTCCTGTTCATTTTTTATCTGCGGATCTCTCCATTGATATGTGAACTTTACATTATCTACTTTGGCTCTGTAATAACCTCGGTCAGCATAATACTTTACAATTTTGGATTTATCTTCTTCAAATTTAAACTCATTAAATTTACCGAGTGCCATAAATCCATTTTCTTTTGTGGACATTTGTCTTTTTAATTCATTAGCAGAGAAATGTGTATTACCATGGAATCTTATATTAGCTACTTTTACTTCATTTCCTTCAACTATGTTCATTTGTATAACAACATCAGAAGTATCACTATTTTCTATTACTTTAGGCTCAACATAAGCTTTTAAATAGCCTTTATCCTGATAGTTAGTAATAATAGCATTAACTGCCTCATTAAGTTTTTGAGGTATATACGGATTTCCCGGCTTCATTATTGGCTTTATAGCATCATTAAGTGCCGTTCTGCTTAAACGCTTATTTCCAATATACTCTATGTCTTTTATTATGTATCTTTCAGCTACTACAATATTTAATACTACACCGTCATCTTCTCTATTGGCATCAATAGCAACTCTGTCAAATGATTGAGTATCAAATAGTTTTTTTATAGCTTCATTTATTTCAGCTCTTTTAAATTTACTTCCAACCTTTATTGGAAAGCTGCCAATAATTTGATCTTTTGTAAGCCTAGATTCTCCTGTAACATCTATACGCTTTATTTCAAGACCTTCGTATACAGCTATGTTTTTTGCTGTTTGTAAATTTTCAAAATCACTTTCAGCAGCTATCAAGAAAGCCGCAGTTAGTGCAAGAAATGAAAATAGAATAATACAATTTTTCTTAATAAAATTCACTAAAATCTCCACCGAGTAACTATATTAAAATCTTGTCCTTTTCCTCTTATATCGAAAGGATTTATTTTATACTCAAAAACAAAATTTGCAAGTTTATAATTTTTTAGCAAAGATACTTCAAAACCAAATTGATGGTCAAAATAATAAGGATCCACGTTTTTACCGTTAACACTAGGTCTTGTTGTATCATTAACTCTATAGGTAACATCGTATTTTAAATACAAATATTTAGAAACATATTTTCCAATACCAACGCTTGTATTATCCCATATAGAAGTAGGACTTATATTATTATTATTTGTAACAAATAGCAAGTTATTTACTACTGTAGGGCTTAAGTTAATATAGTCTATACCTAAGAACTGTCTGAACCATCTTTCTACAGGTCTTAATACAGTACTTCTTAAAAGCAAATCGCTATAATTCATAGTAAGCTGCTGTAATTGGTCATTATTCATAGTATTTCTATTAGCGGCACTTTCAGCAAACATTTGATTTTCTCTGTCTCCAAAAGTACCTTGAGGTATTCCTGCTAACTGATTAACTTGATATTGTCCTAATGCAGGTATAGTGTAGAATTTTACAGGTGATATTCCTCCGTCTTGAGATGATACTAACTGTGATAATCTTGAATTCATTTCCATATATAAAGTTACATTTTCACCGGATAATTCACTTTCAAATGATTGAGAGGATAAATTAGCTGTTGAAGGATAATATTTCTTATATGTATATGCTGTTGCTGTTATTATAGGGTCTAAACTGTTATTAGGAGGGAATGTAACAGAACCGCTTTCTAACTGATATATATTTTGTAGATAATAAATACTTCCTCTGTCTACATTTACAGTACCTGCAAGCTCTATACCGTCCATAATAGTATTATAAACTCTCATTTTAGAGCCTTCTTCCAAGTATACATCACCAACTAAGTTATGGGCAACTCTAACCTGTTTCCAAGCCTCTATAGTGAAATCCCAGTAAATTTTACTCAATATTCCATATACACGTTCTTTATATGTGTTTTGAGATGATATTGATAACTGAACATCGCTTTTCATTAAAGTGAGAACTCCTCCTATTCTAGGAGCAGCCATATTTCCGCCTACTGTTATATCAACATGTACAGGGCCTTTAACCTTAGCAATACCTAAATTTAGATTACCGTCTAAAAGTCCTAACTGTTCATCTGATGACAATAAATCGAATGCCATATAGTTTATACTATTTTTAAATATTTCTGCTTCACCGGTTATACTTAAATTTTTCTTTTTCTTAGATGTGAATGTCAAATTATTAACATCAAACATATGTCCGTTGAATCCGAAATCTACTATTGTGTCATCAAATACATCATTGAAATATGATATTTTTACTCTTTTACCATGTCCTAAGAATCTTCCGTCTATAGCAACATTATCAGCATCGCCATGTATATGGGCATATAATGTATATGGATTTCCGTCTACCATAAAGTTAGTAGGTGAGGAGTGAATTTCTGTGAATAATACATTAAATATTTCAAATACTTCTACATTTATTATGTCTGAAGTAATTAATAAATCAACTTGATCTCTTTTAGTATTTTTTATAACTCCGTCTATATTGAGCATATCATCATTATCATATACATAAACTAAATCTGTTTTAGTATTGCCTAATTCTTTTGTAATAGAACCTGCAATACCATGTTTTTTTGTATTGGTAAATATTATATCTTCACCATTGTAAGTCATTATTGTACCGAATTCCGGTAATTTTCTTTTGTTTATTGTTATAGGTGTTGTTTGTATTCTAAATTCCTGTCTGTCATCTGGCAATCTTCTCATATTATAATCTATAGTACCGGAAAATGAACTTAAGAAAGTCATATTATTAACTTCTACTTTCATATTCTGCAAATCTCTTGAGAAGTATGCATAAGGTATTTTTATTTGCTGTTTTTTGGCGAATGGTTTTGCTGAAACTGTACCAAAATCTCCTGTTTTAGTTACCAATATATCCTTTAATTCTAATTCATCTGTTTTATAATAACCGGATAATGAAATATCAAATCTCATACCCGGTATTTGGAAATCTTTAACATCAAATTTTTCAAGATAAACAACAGGACTGCTCATCAAACCTATTAATGTGGCATTAGCTGTTAATACACCATAAGCCTGACCGCTGATATCAAATGGTAATTGGCTGATAGTCACTTTTCCGTATACATTGTTTTTATTGATTGATGCATCTAATGCCAATATTCCGTCATTTTCTATATCTTTTAATAATACTGTAAATTTATTTATTCCGTCAGAAGATGCCAATATTCCGTTTCCGGATACTCTGTTTTCACCATAATCTAATATGATGTTTGTAAACATTATACTTTGATTTGATAATTCAAATTGAGTATTTAAGGCAAATATAGGTGCCAAATTTTTATTAGCCTTTATATTTCCATATAAATATATAGGCTGCTGAGTATAGTTATTAACATTTACATCTATATTTAAATCAATATCTTTTATACTTAAAGTTTTTGGAGTTTTTATATTTAAATCCAATAATCCGTTTGTAGATATTATACCGCTTGCTATTATTTCTGATTTATCTGTGGAAGCATATATTACCTTGCTTCCATTAGTAGATGTAGTTGAAAATCCGCTTAATCCATAATCGCCTGCTGGTGTATTGAGATTACCTTCTATTTTTACATTAAAGTTTTTATCATATTCTATTTTTGCATTTGCATTTATTCCGCCGTCTTCTGAAAGTCTATAGTAAATATCATCGATTTCTATTACATTTTTATATGCTGAGGCTCCTATTCTTATTAAATATTCTTCTGTATATATTTTTTTAGATGAAGCCTTTAATACATGTACATTTCCTTTATCTTGAGTATATAAAGCATTACTCATAGTATATTCTACATTTAAAGAAGAAAGGTTATCTATTACATTTTGTCCCAATGCCACCATAAAAATATCTTGAGGTATTACACCTTTGGCACTTATTAGAACGGGTTTTGTTTTATCTAAAGAAAATTTAGCACTTAAAGGCTGATCATATTTATTTGCTACTAAATCAAGACCTATTTCATTTTCTTCTCTATTATATAGAAAATCAAATGCTAAAGGTTTTGTTAATGTATTGGCATAAGTAAATTCAGATATTGTAAATCTTGATTTAATTTCTTTATCATCTATTTTAAGAGGTCTTAAATATAATTTTGTAGATAAAGGTTTATCTCCAGCTTTTATATTATTTACATTTAATGATAATAAACTTGATACAGGATCTCCTAATGGTACTATTCCGCTTGCTACTATATTACCTTCTAAGGCATTTACGTATGCATTGGATAGTATTATGCTGTTATTTGTAAGTTCAGCATTAACTGCCACATTAAATAATTTATCTCTTACTCTTAAATCAAAATCTATATATGAATTTGTCATATTAGTTAATGAATAATTACCATAGGCATTAACATCAAGATCTCTGAATGTATCTATAGAATTACTTATTGTAGATATTGTTTTTTCATCTAATTTGACAAATCTATAAATTATAGGGGTATCCAAAGCAATATTCATGAATTTATATATAGTATCTTTTGTTACTTTTATATTTGTGGCAGAAAAACCTATATCTTGTTCATTATAGTCATATTGTACATTTAAGAAATTATTATTATTTTTTTGATTTTGTAAACTAGCTTGCACCCCGTCACTGCTGTTTGTTAATAGCAGATTATATACAAATAAATCTCCATGTTCATCTTTTGCATGTATTAATGAAGTTATTTCTGATAAATTGGTTTTACTTTCTAAAGAAAAATGTACAGTAGTTTTATCAGGCAAATCTATATTATATGAAAGAAAATAACCATAAGATCTAAAATTACCATCTAAAGAGTTTAAAGATGCTTCTGTTACATTGTTACTATTATCTACTATTTTTGTAGAGAAGTTCTTTATACTAATATTTTTATCCATAAATATTGGAGTTATACTATTTATAAGTTTTCTGATATCCTCATAAGAGTTTTTACCGCCTCCGCCGCTTCCAAATATAGAGGTATCTAATAATACAGGATAAAAATCAGCATTATCTATAGCAACATCACTTAAAAGATATAAAGGGTCTCTTTTGATAAATATTCTAAATAAATTGAAACGTAAAGAGGCTCTATTCATATCGAAGAAAGGTTCAGGATTATTTTTTGAATATAGCTTAACATTATCAAGTACTAATTCTAATTTATAGGATATACTTATATCAGATACAGAAATATCTATAGGACTTACTTTGTTTATATATTCTATAACATTATCAAGATACTTTTGTTTATTTGACAATACTAATGAAACGCTAAACAAAGCAGGTATCATAAAAGCTAACAAGGTTGTAGCTATATACATTCTAAACCTAGAGTACCTATTTCTTTGACGCACTCAGCAGTCCTTTTTTAAATATTGTTTACAATTATTTTCATTATACAATATAACCTATTTATAGAAAAATTGTTATATCTATAATTACTTATTATCGGAATTTCTGATTTTATCAGTTAAAAACTATGAATAGTTATTTTTTAATACTTAAATACACATAAATAATATAATTTGACAAATAAAAAAAATAAAACTATACTATATTATACATAATAGTAGTTTATTATTTGGGGGTGTGAATATGCTAAAACAGTTAATAAGAAACAAAATAGATATAATTGATAATGTAAGTAATTGGGAAGAAGCTATAAGAAAGGGAGCTGAGCTTTTAGTAGAAAATAAATGCATAGAACCTAGATATGTTGATTGTATTGTAAATAATATCAAAGAATCAGGACCTTATATTGTACTTGGTGACGGAATGGCTATGTCTCATGCCAGACCGGAAGATGGTGTTATAAAGAATGGTATTACCCTTTTAAAAATTAGAGATGGTGTTGATTTCGATGAAAAAAACAGAGTATTTTTACTATTTACATTGGCTGCTGAAAATAATGAACATCATCAGGAATTATTAGAAGAAATAGCTGATTTATTAAATGAAAGCGAAAAAATAAAAAGAATAATGTATGATGATTTAAGTGATTTAGAAATATATGATTTAATATAATGTAAGTCATAAAATTTTTTCATATTTTTTATTTCCATATAAAATATAAACTAATTATTATTTTGTTCAAATTATTTAAATAATGATGAGGATATTTTGAATAGCATTAAATTAATAGCCTTAGATTTAGACGGAACTCTTTTAAATAATAATCATCAAATAAGTGATTATAATAAAAATGTTTTAAAAAGTGCTTATAATAATGGAATAAAGATAATACTTTCTACTGGAAGACCTACATCATCAGCTTTGAAATTTTTATATGATTTGAATATAGATAGTGAATTAATATCATTTAATGGTGCTATGATAACGGATAAAGATTCTAATATTATATATGAGAAAAGTTTAGATTCTGAGACTGGAAAGAAACTTATAAACATAGCAAAGAAATATAATGTATATTATCAATCATTTTTAGGCAATAGATGGAATATAGGTTTCTTTGATGAGAAATGGCTTAATTATTATATATCAATAGCACAGATACATAATTATATTATTGGTTTTGAAGGTATAGAAGATTTTTCTTTTACTAAATTTATGTTTATAGGTGAAAATGCTGTATTAAAAAATATAGAGATTGAATTACAAAATATATTTGGAAATGATTTGTATTTTACATTTTCAAGAGAAGTATATTTAGAGGTTATGAACAAAGAAGTTTCAAAGGCTAATGCTATAGAATTTTTACTAAATAAATATAATCTTAATAGAGAAAATGTCATGGCTTTTGGCGACAATAATAATGATTTAGAAATGCTTGAATTTGCCGGCATATCGGTTGCTGTAGATAATGCTGAAAAATCAGTAAAAGAAAAATGCAAATATATAACCAAAAGCAATGAAGAAAATGGAGTAGGTGAGTTTATAAATAATTATCTTAATTTAGACTTTTAATTATAGGAGTTTTTTATGCAATATGTTATAGGTATAGATGTAGGAAGCGGAAGTGTAAGAGCTGGTATATTTTCAGTGAAAGGTGAAAGCGTAATATTTAAAAGCAAAGATATAAAGATGAGAAAGATGTCTGGAAATTTTGTAGAGCAGTCATCGGAAGATATATGGGATAGTCTTTGTTATGTAGTAAAAGAAAGTATAAAAGAATCAAATATTAATCCTTCAGACATTATTGCTATAGGTTTTGATGCTACTTGTTCGCTTGTTGTATTAGATAAAGATGATAAGCCTGTAAGTGTTAATCCTGATAATGATAATTATTGGAATATAATAATGTGGATGGATCATAGAGCTGAAAAAGAAACTGAATTTATAAATTCTAATAATTATAAAGTATTAAATTATGTAGGCGGAAAGATAAGCATAGAAATGGAAATGCCAAAGATTTTATGGTTAAAAAACAATTTAAATAGCTCCTATAAAAGAATTGCAAAATTTTTTGATTTAGCAGATTTTCTTCAGTATAAGGCATGCGGTTCTGAGACAAGAAGTTCATGTACATTGGCTTGTAAATGGACATATTTAGCACATGAAAATAGTTGGGATAAAAGTTTCTTTCAATCTATAGGACTGGAAGATTTATTAGAAGATAATAAAATAGGAAATATAGTTAAAGAACCGGGAAGTTTTGCAGGCAATCTTACAAAACAAAGTGCTTTAGAATTAGGTTTGACTGAAAATGTGAAAGTTGCTGTTGGAATGATAGATGCCCATGCTGGCGGATTAGGTTCTTTAAGAGATGAGGCAGATGATGTGCTTGTTATAGTGGCTGGAACATCTGCTTGTCATATGATGAATAGAAAAGAATCTACTTTTATTCCGGGAATATGGGGCCCTTATTATAATGCTATGGTTTCTAATATGTGGCTTAATGAAGGCGGACAAAGTGCTTATGGAAGTTTGCTTGATTATACATTAAGAAATCATTCTTATTATAATACTTTGCTTAAAGAGGTAAATGGAAATCATAATAAGATATATGATATATTAAATGATGAAATAAAAAGATTAAGAGACAAAGATCCGTATATAATAAAAGATTTGCATGTGTTAGATTATCATTACGGCAATAGATCTCCTAGAGCAGATAATAAACCTAGAGGAATGATTATTGGTTTAGATATGGCTGAAAATTTAGAATCTATGGCTAAAATATATTTGGCTGTTCTTGACAGTATATGTTTTGGTACAAGACATATTATTGAAGTGGCAAGAAATAATGGATATAAAATCAATTCTATAATAGTATGCGGCGGAGCTGTGAAGAATTCTTTATATATGCAGGAATTGGCTGATATTTGCTGTCAGGATATTTATTTTGCAGGTCATGATGAGGCAGTTGTTTTGGGAAGTGCTATTAATGCTTCTATAGCTTCAGGAATATATCCTACATATAAAGAGGCTTTGAGCAATATGGGAAAACTTGGTGATATTGTAAGACATAATAAAGAATTAAGTAATTATTACAATAAAAAATATGAAATATATTTGGATATGTTCAATGATAAATTAAAATATGAAAATATAATGAAGGATTTTTAATTTATTCTAATAGAGAAAGTTTATCTTCTTTATTGTTATAAATGATTTTTCTTTCTTTTATATCAGCTGTACTATAATCTATTTTTTTATCGTATAGAATATCATTATTTATATCATATTCTTTTAATATGTTTTTTGAATTGGCATAACAGTATATGCAGCCGTTTGTACAGGTATTGTATGTTCCTATATCAATGCTTTCTATACAATTGCATAATTTTCTTTGAGATTTATCTTTATTTTCTTTTATAGTATAGCCTAATATTTTTTGTATTCTGTTTTTATCTATACAATATGATTTCTCTGTTATATCAAAGTCTTGAGAACAGGATTTTAATTTTATATTATTTTTTTCTGATATTTCTTTTAATTTATTTATTAATATAATTTTGTCTTCATTATTATCATTTATATTGCTTATATTATTTTTTATTTTTGAATATATTTGAATAAAGCTGAATATGCATTCATAAGTATATCCATTTAAGCTTTCAGCAAAATTTTCAAAGTTTTTTAAATGATAATCTATATTAAAATCATTATTTAGTATAATAGGATCATATCTCCATACAATGCTATCTTTACCGAATAATTTACTTATAGTTTTGAAATTGTCTATTAATATATTTTTATCTGGTATATTCTTTTCTATATCTTTATTATAAGGCGTGATAGTAAAATGCAAGTAGAACTTATATCCTAAATTTTTTACCTCTTTCAAAAAATCTATATTAGGATTCTTTGACCAAAATACTATAATATCTACAATATTTTTATTTAATGGTATTTTATAGAATTTATTTTTACTTATAGGATTTTGAGTAATAGCATATCCTTCTTTCAATCTATTTAAAAACCATTTGTAATGCGATGAAGGTATATCGGTTCTTCTGCTTGCACTTATTATCATTTATATAAATGTATTAAAACACACCCATTTTCTTTCTTTGTGATAATTTAAATCCGTAAGCATCATGTCCCGGATATAATAAAGTATCATCATCTAAAGTAAATACTTTTTCTTTTATGCTTTTTTCTAATGCATCATAATCACCAGTAGGTAAATCTGTTCTTCCTATTCCATAAGCAAATACAGTATCTCCGCAGAATAAATGTCCTTCCGTATAGAAACATACTCCGCCTCCGGTATGACCCGGTGTATGTATTACTTTAAACTCTCTGTCTTTTAATTTGAAAGTATCTCCGTCATCAAATTGTATTTCAGGACTTTGACATTTTAATATGCTTCCTAAATATGCACTTACATTTAAATTAGGATCTTGAAAGAAATTATAATCCAAGTTATGAACGCAATGAGGAACATCTGGAAATTCTTTTCTTATATCATCAGCTCCGGATATATGATCAAAATGTCCATGTGTATATATTACTCTTACTAATTTTTTTCCTTCTAATAATTTTTTATAATCATCATATCCGAATGATAATTTTGCTATATCTATAATCATAGCTTCATCATCAACGGATACTACATAAGAATTCATTCCGTACATGTTTATACTTATACAATCAACTTTTAATTCACTCATTATTATTTTCTCCTAATTAATTTCCTATTTTTTTACTGTGTCAGTAAGAAAAATATCTGTAGTATCTAGCATACCAGACATAGTATTGTATTTGATTATTTTTCTTGTTTTATCATCTTTTTCAATATATGCAGCTATTTTTGGAAGGAATATCGCAAATGGCATGCCTTCTATTTTTATTTCCATTTCATAGCATTCTTTTTCTTCATCTTTTATTTTTATCTTTTTTATTCCATTATTTACTATTGATACTTTCACCTTATTATCTTTTGAAGCCATAGGCATTATAATATTCATTTCATTAGTTATATCAAGAGGGAAGGTTCTTGCCATTTGATAAACTCCGTACATAGAAAATACAGCTAATGAACCTGCATCATTTGTGTAATTTACTTTGCCTCTTATATCAAATGTATGCTCCATTGTTCCAAAATCATAATAGTCTATTGTTTTATTATAAACTGTTCTCATATTTTCTAAATCTATTTTAGAATACATTTCTGATTTTCTAATATTAGTCATCATACTTTCTTCTAGTAAGAATGGATCTTTTAACTTATTTGTTACATAGCCTTTTATAGAAGTTTCTTTGACATTCCAATATCCATTATTATCAACGGAAGTTTCTGTATACACTATTACAGCATTATTTTTTTTACTTGATATTCCTTTATGAACGAAATATTCACTTTTTTGAAAATCTGGAATATTAGTATATGAATAATACTGTGCCAATAAAAAAGAATTTAATATAAAAAAAATTATCAATATGTTTTTCATAATTATATAATAACCTTAAAATTACAAATTTCAACTATGCATTTATTAATATTTTATTCGCTTTTTATTTTTAAAATATTACCTTCAATATCTATTGTGATAATATTGTTATTTATAAGCATTTCATACTTGTTTTTTCTTTTTATTATTCTGTATATATTAATACTTTCGTACTTTTCTTTTATAGTTTTTAAAACATCTTTTTCTATAATATTATCTTCAGCAAGTTTTTCTACTATATTAAATGGTATTTCATTTCCGTTTCCTATTATAGAAGTCCATTCTCCTTTTGTATTAAAATTGATTGAACTTCCGCCTTTAAATACTGCACTATATGATGAGTTAAATGTTACTTTAAATAAATAGTAATCAGAGAAATATGTTTCTATAAAGTTTCTTGCTTTTTGAGGCAGGCTTTTTGATGAAAGAATATCCATAATTATCCTTATTACAGTTAATAGAAATTAATTTATTTATTTTCTTCGTTCTTTTCTTTTTCTATCATATCTTCTAAATATGCCTTTAAGAAAATATAATTGTGAACATCTGCAAGATTTTGATTATTGTCGATTTTTTTGTTTAGAAATTCCACTAATTCTTCTTTTGTTTTCATATAAGCTCCTTTAATAATTTAAGTAATAATTTTTGGGTTAAACAATATAATATTATTTGCAGTATGTCAATTATAATTAGTATATAGAATTGCTTAAAATAGAGTATCAAAAATGTATTCGAAGCCAAATAATTTTAACTTTTTTATAAATACTTATTATTTATCAATTGTGATTATATACTGAAAATTTTTAAGTTTGTCAATTTTTATATTGTTCTTTTTCCCGCCGCAAAAAGAACCTTATATCCTCGATAAACTCGGATACGCTTCGCGAAAGTGCAAATGTAAAATTACTACTAAATCATATTGACTTTGTTTTACATGTATATAAATTATTAATTTAAGATAAAATATAGCCCTTCGCCTGCCGTAGGCACACTTCGTGATGCGGGCTGTGCCTGCTTCTCGCTGTAGGCGTACTTCGTATGTGGCACGCCACAGGCAACTCCCTACGGTCGCAAAAGAAGTGGGGTCTGTGGCAAAGCCCCAGATATAACAACAAAAATATAAATTGGTTTTTTGACAAAATGTAATTGTTTAGGTATATATAATAATTTACTGTTTAAATATCATATTTTTATAAAAAAATTATAGTATTATTTTTAGGCTTTTTTTGTTTTTAAAATATTTCCGTCATAATCTATATAGATGTAATATGCATTATCTACTTTAAATTCATAGCCTTTGCTTCTTTTATATATATTATTTATGTTTGTATATTTGTTTTTTATGATATTCATAATTTTACTGTCAATAAATTTTTCAGCTGTACTTATCTGTATTATTTTTCTATTTCCTATTATAGAAGTCCATTCGCCTTTTCTATTAAAGTTTATAGATGAACCGCCTTTAAAAATAACCATATAATGAGTGGATACTGCAGCACTATACACTTCATATTCGTTAAAGTATGTATTTACGAATTCCTGAATATTATTAGGAAGAGAGGTATATGGTACAAACTGAATATTTCTTTCATCATCAAAAAATATAAATGAGGAAGACACTATATATAATATTGATATTAAAAAATAAAATTTTATATTATATTTAGTCATAATTCTTTCCTCCTTATATTAATAATTTTAAATATATACTGAAACAAATATATTTTGTCAAAAATTATTTTATTATTTTTATTATTTGTGGGGACTAGCCCCACCGCTCTGCGTACTTCGTAACACCCCCCAGTTCTTTTGCGACTGAAGGAAGTACTGTAAGTATTGCCACAAAGAAGCTATATCCTCGACAAGCTCAGATACGCTTCGCGAAAGGCTATATTTAAACTTAAATGTAATAAATTATTTTACATGTAATACAATTTTAGTATGATTTAGCACTAATTTTATATTTGCACTTTTTGCAACTTTGACGAAGTCCGCAGAGCGTATGCGGCGGGAAAAAGTTGAATAAAAGAATTGACAAACTTAAACATTTTCAGTATATAACAATTTTTGGAACTATAAACGCATACATTCTGATGCAAAATTATGATACAACGTTTTTTTACTTCAAAAAATTAAGGAATACTTAAATTCAATATCTATGTCATCTGTGCATATATTGGTATATGTAAAAAATATATAAAAAAATAGGCTGTATAATTAAAATATAAAGCCTGTTTTAAATTACTCAGTTAATAATTAATATAATTAATTTTTTTGAAGTTTATACAAACTATCAGTTTCATAATAATATTTTATATTTTCACTTTTATCAAAGATTATAAACTGAAACTCTGTTATAGAATCATTTTCAACTTTCATAGTTAATGTATATTCACCTCTATAATCACTTGAATAATATGTATGTTTAGAATTATCCAACTTAATATTATTAAAATAAAAAGGGGTTGGTATATTCACTACAGCACTTTTATCTTTTTCATTAATATCAACATACACATTTTCAGGGTCAAATTCTGTAAGTTCTGTTCCATCCAATTTTTTAGCAATTAATTTTGCTTTTCCTCTAAATTCTACATAACCATCATCTTCAAAATTTGGTTCTGAAGTTTTATTTTCACTGCTGCTTATATCATTCTTAGAAGAAGTATTATCTGAATCAGCATTATTTTTTGTTACATTATCAGTATTTTGAAGAGGATTAGCAGGGTTATTTTTGGTACATGATGCCGCAAATAGAATTATCATTATAATTAAAAATATTTTTATTTTCATTTTTTATTTCCTTTATTTTTTATATGTCTTAAATATAACATTTTTATATTAGAAGTCAAATTTATTTTCATAAAAATGAATTTTTATGAAACGGATAATATTAGTAAATTTAAAAGTTTTATTGAAAATAGTAATATATCTTTACTAAAAAATAAAAATTATTGCACAGGTGCTATAGATATTGCATTTAGGAATTCCTTAATTTCTTAAAGTAAACAAACGGCGTATCATAATTTTGCATTAGAATGTATTCTTTTATGATTCCAAAAATTATTATATTTCCTTAGTTTTAGATTAGCTTTCTCTAAAGTTAATTCTTT
>NZ_JAWLQI010000038.1:0-31903 GCF_036997785.1 Brachyspira pulli | reverse complement strand
TTTATATTTCTTTTTATAAAAAATAATAAACTTCTTTATTGACTTTTACGATATTATCTTATATAATAATACTATCAATAATTTTTTAAGGAGTTTGGAATGTACTCTTTGTTCACCTGTAACACAACCCAGAATAGTACTAATTCTTCTAACTATTCAAATACTTATTTTCAACTTTCTAAATTCTACAAATCTTTCAAACGCAACTTATCAAAATCTAAGAAGTAATACTCTAATATAATTCTTTATTTAAATAATAAAACATATATAATAATTTTTTAATAACAGTATTTTATATACAATATGGTATAACTGTTTTAAAAAACTAACAAGGCGTGTAAAATAATGCAAAATAGTAATTCTATAATATCAGATGATATACTCTCATCTATGAAAGAGTTTTTAATAGATTTAAGGAGAGATTTACATTCTCACCCAGAGCTAGGCTTTGAGGAATTCAGAACTATGGAGAAAATATCTTCTATACTTAAATCACTTAATATAAATCATAAAACACAGGTAGCCAAAACAGGCATAATAGCAGATATTGAAGGAGAAGATAAAACTTTTACAGTAGCATTCAGAGCTGATATAGATGCTTTACCTATGGAAGATAAAAAAAATTGTTCTTATTCTTCAAAAAATAAAGGTAAATGCCATTCCTGCGGACATGATGTTCATACAACTATACTCACAGGAATAGCAAAATATTTTTCAGAAGTTACGCCTCCATGCAATATAAGATTAATATATCAGCCTGCAGAAGAAACTACAGGAGGTGCATTGCCTATGATTAATGAGGGAGCTTTAGAAAATGTTAATGTTATTTATGGGCTTCATGTACGTCCGGAAATAAGAGTTGGACAAATAAGTACTAAATATGGTTCAATGTATGCAAGTTCTAATATGTTTGAAGTGCATATAAAAGGCAAATCTGCACATGGAGCAAAATCATATAATGGAATTGATGCTATAATAGTAGCTTCTCATATTATAACACAGCTTCATAGCTATATATCTGCCTTTACTGACGGAACTACAAGACTTCATATAGGCACTATAAATGGAGGAACTGCTAATAATATTGTAGCTGATAATGTAAAAATGGAAGGCATTATCAGAATGTTATGCGATGATGAAACTAGAAACAAAAGATTAAATATAATAAAAAATATAGTTATAAATACTGGTAATAATTTTGGTGCTGAAGCTGAATTTATAGATATACCTTCTTATCCTGCTTTAATAAATCATGATGAGGCAGTAAATATTATAAGAGAATCAGCATCAGAAATTTTAGGAAAAGAAAATTGCCTAGAAGAAAATGCCAATATGACAACTGAAGACTTCAGTTATTATCTTCAAAGAATAAAAGGCTCATTTTTCAGTTTAGGTGTTTCAAATGATAAAATAAATGCACCTATACACAATGGACTTTTTGATATAGATGAAGAAGCTATTAATATAGGAGTGAAAACACAATTATTAAATGTTTATAACACTTATAAAAATAAAAATAAGTTTATAAATTAACATAATTATTTTTTATAATTTACTATGGTAAAAAAATAAAATGCAATATATAATTAAAGGAGATTGAATATGTCATTATTTGAAGGAGCAGGTGTAGCTTTAATAACACCATTTACAAAAGATAATCAGGTTAACTATACAAAATTAGAGGAGTTAATTGAATTTCAAATAGCAAATAAAACAGATGCTATTATTGCCGCAGGTACAACAGCTGAAAGTGCAACACTTACTGCTGAAGAAAGAATGGAAGTTATAAAATTCTGTATCGAGCGTACTAAAAAAAGAACTTTGGTAATTGCAGGAACTGGAACCAATAATACAGCAACCGCAGTAGAGTTCAGTAAAAAATCTTATGAATATGGTGCTGATATAGTAATGGCAGTAACTCCATACTATAACAAAGGTAATGAAAGCGGACTTATAGATTATTTCAAACAAATAGCTGCTAGTGTTAAATGTCCTGTTATAATGTATAATGTGCCTTCAAGAACTGGAGTTAAATTATCACTTAATGTTATAAAAACTTTATCTGAAGTTTCAAATATTAATGGTATTAAAGAAGCAAGCGGTGATATTAGTTATGTGGCTGATATAGCAAATATTGCCCCTAACTTGGATATATATTCTGGTAATGATGATATGGTTACTCCAATGCTTGCTTTAGGTGCTAAAGGTGTTATATCTGTTACAAGCAATATTATACCTAAAGAAAATCATGACATGGTTATGAATTTCCTTAATGGTAATGTTAATGAAGCTATTAAAGCTCAAGTTAAATATATAGATTTAGTAAGAGCTATGTTTATAGAAACTAATCCCGTACCTATAAAAGAAGCTATGAACATAATGGGTTTTGAAGTTGGTGAATGCCGTTCTCCATTAGGCCCTTTAAGTGATAAAAATAGAGAATATATAAGACAAATATTAAATAAATACGGATTAAAAAAATAAATATTTAAATCGGAGTAAAAAATGAAAGTAATGATACATGGAACTGGAGTTATGAGCTCTATATTAAAAGAGGTTATAATGCAGGAAAAAGAATTAGAAATCACTGCTTTTGCTGATGACTTCACTGATGAAAAAGGAGATGTAATTATAGACTTCTCTCATTTCTCAAGGCTTCCTGCTATGATTGAATATTCTATTAAAAATAATATACCTATGGTTATTTGTACCACTGGTTATGATGAAACTATGCTTGCTAAAATTGTTGAAGCTTCTATAAAAGTACCTATAGTATTATCTTCAAATACTTGTATAGGTATCAACTTAATGAATGAAGTTGTTGCTAAAATTGCACATTTATTAAGTGATTTTGATATTGAGATTGTAGAAACTCACCATAATAGAAAAGTGGATTCTCCAAGCGGTACTGCTAAAACTCTTTATAATGTTATTAATGACGCTTTGGATAATGAAATGACTGCAGTAAACGGAAGAAACGGTCTTCATGCAAGAGATAAAAAAGAAATAGGCATACACTCTATAAGAGGCGGTTCTGTAGTAGGTGAACATAGTGTTATTTTCTATGGAGATGATGAGATAATAGAAATTAAACATACTTCTACTTCAAGAAGAATTTTTGCAAAAGGTGCTATCAAAGCCGCTAAATTCCTTGTAGGTAAAAAACCTGGTCTTTACAGAATGAAAGAAGTACTATCATAAATAATTTATATAAAAACTATAATTGAGGAGAAACGGAAATGGATATGTTAGAAAAGTCAGAAGATATTATTGCTTATATTAAGAATTCTACTAAGAAAACACCTGTAAAAATATATATAAAAGGAAATTTACCTAATCTTCAATCAAGTACTAATGCTAAAGTTTTTTCATCAGGTAATTTTCATTTTGTAGTTGGTGATTATGAAGATATACAAACTATATTAACTGAATATAAAAAATTCATAGATGATTATTATTTGGAAAATGACAGAAGAAATTCTGGAGTACCTACTTTAGATTATACTGCTGTTAATGCTAGAATAGAACCGGGTGCTATAATAAGAGATAAAGTAAAAATTGGTGACAATGCTGTTATTATGATGGGAGCTATTATCAATATTGGTGCTGAAATCGGTGAAGGCACTATGATAGATATGGGAGCCGTTTTAGGCGGACGTGCTATTGTAGGAAAGAATTGTCATGTTGGTGCTGGTGCTGTACTTGCTGGTGTTATTGAGCCTCCTTCAGCTAAACCTGTTATAATAGAAGATAATGTTGTTATAGGTGCCAATGCAGTTATCATTGAAGGCGTTCATGTTGGCAAGAATGCTGTAATTGGTGCGGGTGCTGTTGTTATAGAAGATGTTGAAGAAAATCAGGTGGTTGTTGGAAATCCTGCTAAGGTTGTAAAAACTAAAGATGAAAAAACTGCTGATAAAACTAAATTAGTAGATGATTTGAGAAAATAATAATTAAAAAACTTAATATTTAGATAAAATATTAATTGCAGTTTATAATATTTTTTATAAGCTGCAATTTTTTTATATTCATTTTTTTAAAATATTAATATAAATAATTTGTATTTTTTGTAAAAAGTTTATTTTATTAATAATTTATGAACTATAATTTGTTTATTAATTTTTTTTTTTATAATTTTATCATATAAAAATACTAGTCATATAAAAATACTAGGAGTTAAAATATGAAAAAATTTTTATCTATTTTTATGGTAACATTAATATTAATTAGTTTGCCATCATGCAGTAATGCAAAACCAACAGATCCAAAACAAAATTTTGAGAGTTACAGATTAAATGATAATGTGACTCTTCAAAAAGAAAATGATAGACTTTCCTTGAATAATTCTAAGGAAGAAAATATTTCTATAACATCAAGTAAGCTAGATAATAATTATATTGTTTCTGTATTTGCTAAAAAAGAAAATGTAAAAATTAATTTGTCGTATAATAATAATGATTTATTTCCAAATAAAGTATCAATTAGTGATGATGAAAAAATATTAGATGGATATATAAAAAATTATGATAAAGTAAATAGTACTTTTGATATAATTTGGGATAATAATGGATTAACTGTTAATAATTTTTTGGATTTGAAATTAAAAGAAACAATATCAGAAATATTATATTCTAATTTAGATGAAGAAACAAAATATGAGGCTAATATAATGTTAGTATCATATACTGTATCAGATGCTATAAATGAATATATATCTTCTAATAATTCTAGATTTATGTGGATTTTTGCTGTTATAACTTTTGGTGGTCTTATTATATGGGGATTAGGTCAAATTTTTGCTTAAAGTTATTATAATATAAATATATTTTACAAATATATTTATATATATGTTTATTACATATATGATTTAATTTAAGGAGTTTACATAATGATTATATCAAAAACAATATTTTATATACCAGCATTGTTAATATTATTTTCTTTTAATCTTTTTGCTAATTTTAAATTTGGAATAAGCCCTAGATTAGGTGCGGATATCAATATAGCTGAAACTAAAGATTATAATAGTGTATTATTAGATCCAAGATTAGATATAAATTTTCAAATAGGATATGGATTTAAATTAAATAATGTTAATTTATTAAGTGGTATAGATCTTTTATTTGATTTTGGTATTAATGAGCATATGGTATCTGTAATCGATAAAAATACATCTTTGATTAACAGAGTATCAGCATTCGGAATATATACAGGAGTAGCTTTAAAATTTGATTTAACTAAAAATAATCAAAATCTTCTTGTAGGAATATCTTCAGGAGTGCAGTTTAATCCCTTAATAAATATGAATTATAAATCAGTTCCAATATCTCCTTATGTAAGATTATCATTTGAAAGGAAATTCTTTGAAACAGAAAAAACAGATTTCATTGCTGGTGTCCATTTATCTTATGAAAATATGATTTTTAATGCTAATGATATGAATAATCTATTTGCTTCTCATACTGTTAAACAATATCATTCTGTAGGTTTGATGTTTAGCTTCGGATTTTTCTTTGAGAATAGATAATAAACAAGTTAATGATAATTAAATAAAGAATATAAACTAATTAAGGTGCTTACTTAAATAAAGTTGGTACCTTTTTTATTGCATTATAATTATTATGGGATGGTAGGCTACCTGAGAAAATCAGGTGGTTGCCGGAAATCCTGCTAAAGTGGTAAAAACTAAAGATGAAAAAACTGCTGATAAAACTAAATTGGTAGATGATTTGAGAAAATAATTTTCATTAATTTAAAGCCTCTGTATTATAATTGATATAGAGGCTTTTTATAATCATTATAATTTCATTAAATATTTTTTATAAAAAATATTCTACTTTTCCATAATACAAATTGACAAATTAAATATTTTTGGTAAAATATAACGGATTATTACAAATAATAATATCGTATATAATAATACTGTTTACATTTTTTAATTAAATGGAGATTATTATGGAATTAAATAAAAATATACTTCAAGTACCATATTCACTCATAAGAGAATTAACTGAAAAAGCTCAAAAAAAAGAAAATGCTATAATGCTTACAATAGGAGAACCTGATTTACAGCCTCCTAAAGAATTAATTGAATACGGATGTGAATACGCTAAAACTCATACTTTGGGATATACTCATTCAGGCGGAAGCGAACATATAAGAACATTAGTGGCTAATCATTATAATAAATATTATAATTCTGATATTAAAGCTGATAATGTAACTATGCATATTGGTTCTATGGAAGGTATTTCTTCTGTATTTAGGACTATTTTAAATATAGATGATGAGGTTATAATACCTACTCCTTTTTTCTCTCCTTATGAACAAGCTGTAAAACTTTCTTATGGAAAGCCAGTATTTTTGGATACTAGACCTGATCATCTTGTACTTAAACCTGAGGCAATAGAGAAAGTAATTACAAATAAAACTAAAGCTATACTTTTCAGTAATCCGGGAAATCCATCTGGATATATGCTTAAAAAAGAAGAAATGGACGAGCTTGTAAAATATTTCGAGAAAAAAGATATATTCATTATAGCTGATGAAATATATTCAGCAATATCATTTTATCCATTTACTTCATTTGCTTCTTATCCATCAATCAAAGACAAAGTAATAGTACTTAATGGTTTTTCAAAATCTCATTCTATGACTGGCTGGAGAATAGGATATAGTATAGCACCAGAGGAAGTTAGAAAATATTTGGTTAATGCAAGCTTCAACAATGTAGGAAGTATGGTTTCTCTTTCTTGTGCTATTGCTGAATATGCTTTAGAAAATTATCCTGTAATAGAAAGTTTCAGAGATATTTATAAAGAGAGAGCTTTCTTTATGGCTAAAGAATTAAATGATTTAGGTTTTGAAGTTATAGAACCTAGAGGAGCATTCTATTTATTTGTAGGGTATTCTAAATTCTCAAATGAACCTTCACTTGATTTCTCTATGCGTTTATTAGATGAGACTGGAGTTGCTGTTGTACCTGGTATTGCTTTTGGAAGTGAGAATTATTTTAGAATTGCTTTAACTCAAGATATACCTTTATTAAAAAAAGCTGCTAAAAAAATAAGAGATTTCGTTGAAAAATAATCATTAATTTTTTTATTGTAATTTTTTCCTAATAATAAAGCGGAGCGGTGAAAACTGCTTCGCTTATATACAATTTTTATTACATACCCCGCCCTTTCTACTTTTTTATTAATTTTGCAATTTTAATATTAATTATCCTCATTACTATATTAGAAATTATAACACCCGCCCAAGTTGGAATTAAGTTTATAGTCTATTTAACGCACGGTTAATTGGCTATTTTTTATAATCAATTTTTTATTTTTAATTAATCTATATTTATGATTTTGTTATGCGTGCGGTTAAGTATACAGCAAATTTAAATAAATCTAGGGTGGGAGCTATATTTTAGAATTAAGCAATAAAGAAAAAAGAATTTTAATTTATATTTTGTATTTACTAGAATAATGGGTGGGACTTAGAAAAAATCATAAACTAATTAAATATTTATAGTCGCTTCATAATTATTATTTCTATAATCATCGTATTCTAGTTTAATTATATTAAGTTTATCACTGTTAAAAAAATGATTTGGAATAACATTTGTTAAATATAATTGATTTTGTTTCCAATTATCAATAGCATACTTCATTAATTTTTGTTTATTAGGAAGAAGAACTGAAAGATCCTGAGTCAAACTACTGTCATCATAAAAAGAAACATATAAATCTATTTTATTAATATCTAAATGCAATGGAGATAATACAGTCATTACTCTTAAATATCCATTCATTAATTGAGAAGATAATTTATGAATGTTACTATCCGTAATAGTAGATTTCATTTCAATGATATCTAATTTGTATCCATCAATATTTTTAGAAATTAGAATAATATCTGACGATTTTCTAAAAGATAAATGATTAAATTTATCGGCACCTTCAATATTTGTTATAAAAATACATTCATTATATGGAATATTAATATTATATATAACATCAATATTTGCTATAGTTTCATTATAAATAAATTGCCCATTAACTACAAGCTCAAAATTAAAGAATTGATTATAATATTTATTTAACTTTTCTATTCTTTCATATAAATCTTTCATATTTAATTATCCAAATCTTCAATAAAATCCTCAAATTCTTCTGATGACTGCATTAAATATTTATGGAATGTAGGAGCTTGAAATCCATACTTACTTCCTTTTATTTCTGTTACTTCAGTAAATCCATCTTCTTTTATATCAAACTGATACATTCTCACTTTATCTTCTGAAATTAAATCATCTTCATTATAATTATATTTTTTCATCAATTCTTTTTTTACATCTTCTTTGTTATTATTTAATTTAATCATATTATTTATATGCTGAATAATAGTATCACTATGAGTAGTTATCATTACATTAACACCAATATTAATTAACTTTATGAAAAGCCTAGTTAATTGTTGTTGAAGTTTAGGATGCAAAGATATTTCAGGCTCTTCCATTATTATATTAGTATATTTCAGATATTTCAAAAATAAAACTAATGGAGCAATTTCTGTTATAACAGAAGAACTAATATGCATATCAAAATTATAATTTGAATTTTTAGATTTATAAAATATATTTACATTCTCTTGTGGTCTAAGATAATTAGTTAAATATGAACTAATAGGAATAAAATTTATCATTTGATCAATGATAATACTGCCGTCTAAAATATTACTACTAATAAAATTATATATATTATCAAACTCATTATTTATTTTTAAATAGTCAAATCCGGCAATAGAGCTTCTTTCTAAAACATTAGATAATTGATTAAAAAAATCTTGTACAGGTAATGTTAAACTTACTTTATTCGAAACATCATAAGTATTATTCCACAATGTTAATGGTGATTTTCTAATTATTAAATCTCTCAAGAGTAAAAAACCAGTTCTTGACACAGGTAAAAACAATTGACTACTAGAATTAAATAATATAGAATAAATTTTTTCTAATAAAAATAAACTCAAATCATTTATATTATTAATTTCTACATTCTCATATTTTTTATATTCATTATCATTTATATTGAATGTTATTGTCAAATAATATTTAACTTTTCCTTTATCATCACTATCAAAATAGTTTTTTTCATATAATAAAATATTTATACTAATATCATAATTAATTTCATAATCAAGAATATATAATTCCTCTATTTCAATTTGAGTAGAACTAAAAATATCTGCCAATATATTTTTTTTATTAGTTTTCAATATATTATTAATTGTTTTTATTATATCATTTATTACATTATTATCTATTTTACTATTAATAATATTTTTATTTATAATATCATATGAAATATTATCCAAAGATTCTATTTTAGGGTAATCTATATTTGTATAAAATTTATATAATAATTTGATGTTTTGTATATACCAAATTAAACTAGCTAAATAACTTTTTCCGCTATTATTATCACCTATAAATAAAGTAAATGGAGACAATTCAATTTTAGCTTCTTTAATTTTTGCGAAATTTTTTACATATAGAGTTGGATATTTAATATTTTCAGACATAATCACTTTTTACACATTTTAATATTTTCTAAAAAATTTTATCATATAATACCGCTTTGTCAACAATTTCTATTATATAATAACAAATGCAAAAATAACGGCCGCCTACCCTATTAAAGAGTAAGCAGCCGCATTTATTTATATTCTATAATTTTAAGCTATTAACTTATTATAGAACTGGACTTTCATGCATAGCTTTTAAGCGAGCCCATCTTCTGTCAACTTCAGCTTGGAATCTGTTAAGAATGTCTTCATGTTTAAGAAGGTGTTTAGTTTTACCCATCATTTTTAACCATTCAGTAACAGGCTGTTTTTTGTCGTCAGCTACCATATTAGTTATAGTAGTGATACCTTGTTCAACCTCATATAATGGGAAGAAACAACAATCAACAGCAGCTTTGATAATATCTTTACCCATGTCATCTGGAGTTTTCCAGTTTAATGGACAAGTGATAAGAAGTTTAACAAAAGCAGTACCAACATTTTTAGCATACCATTGAGCTTTAGCAGCTTTTTTAACTAAATCTAAAGGATAAGCTTCACAACCAGTAGCGATGTAAGGAACATGACAACCGTTGAAGATTTGAGCAACATCTTTGTGGTTGAATTGTTTACCAACTTCAGCTTTACCAACGTTAGAAGTAGAAGTTCTGTGTCCTAATGGAGTAGAGAATGATAATTGATTACCAGTGTTCATGTATCCTTCATTATCATATTCTAATATAATCATTTTGTGATTTCTGATAGCAGCACCAATAGAAGGTCCCATACCTATATCATGACCACCGTCACCAGTAACCATTATGAAAGTAGGATCTTCTGGTCCTTCGATTTCACCTCTGCGTTTTCTTTCATGATACATTTCTACGATACCAGAAAGAGTAGCAGCACCATTTTGGAACAAGTTGTGAACATAAGTAGTTCTGTAAGAGCTGTAAGGATAACCTGTAGTAACAACCATAGAACAACCAGTATGTACTAAAAGAACAACTTCACCTTCAATACCTTTCATGAAAGTATTGATACCAGAGAAGATACCACAACCGTTACAAGCACCATGTCCTTGAGCATAACGATAAGCTTTACCAGTTAATTCTCTAAGAGGTGGAACTTTAACATCAAGTTTATGAGTTTGTTCATTCATAGTAACTGTTATGCCAGATTTTTGGCTTTCTAAAGTCAAAGGTTCATGTATAGGTTTCATTTGAACATTAGGATCACCCATATATTGTTCTAAGTAAGCATGTTTAACAACAGAACCAGGGTTAGCTAATTCTTTTAAACCTAAATCAAATAATTCTTTAGCTTTGTCAAGAGTAAATTCAGTACCGCCAAGACCATAAACTCTGCTTACAACAGCAGATTTGTTGTTAGGATCATTTTTAAGAGCAGCTCTTATTTCAGTAGACATGTTACCGCCCATACCAGAGTATGAATCTTGTCTGTCGCCTACTACAACTACTTTAACATTAGCTAATAATTTTTGTAATTCTTTTTCAGGGAAAGGACGAATTTGAGTAATAGCAAATGCACCTATTTTAAGGCTAGGATTAGCTTTTCTCATTTCATCAACAGCTAAAGTACCAGTTTCATAAGAAGAACCGCAAAGCATTAAAGCAACTTCAGCATCTTCCATTTTGTAAGTTTCTATTGGATGATACTGTCTTCCAGAAAGAGAAGCAAATTCTTCAAATACATCAGTAACGATAGCACGAGCATCTTCTAAAGCTTGAGAAAGTTGTAATTTACTACCAGTTAATTCGTCTTCGTTCATGTAAGGTCCAATTGTAACAGGATTTTTTCCTGGTTCAACTGAAGTAACTTCTGGAGTATATTTACCTAAGAAGTTTTGAACATCTTCATCTTTTTTGAAAAGATATATTTTTTTCTTTTGGTGAGAAGTAAAGAATCCGTCAGAAGAAACTATGATAGGAAGTTTAGCTCTCTCAGCAATTTTTAATGCAAGAATATTGAAGTCGTAAACCATCTGAGTAGTATGAGCCATAATGATGATCCAACCAGTGTTAAGAGCCATCATTATATCAGATTGGTCACATTTAATATCTAATGGACCAGAAACAGTTCTGTTTACAACGTTTAATACCATAGGGAATCTAGTACCAGCTTGAACAGGTAATTGTTCCATAGCAAAAAGAAGACCGTTAGCAGAAGTAGCATTGAATACTCTACCGCCAGCAGTAGTAGCACCATAACAGATACCAGCAGCACCATGTTCACCGTCACCAGGGATCATGCAAACAGTGTGTCTTCCATTAGCTTTCATTTCATCTAAGTACTCAGCAATTTGAGTAGATGGAGTAATTGGGTAATAACCCATTACGTGATAATTGATTTGAGCGGCTGCAATGGCTGCTAATTCATTACCACTTTCAAGTATGTTTTCTTGTTCTGCAAGATTATATTTGTTAGCCATTTATTCGCTCCTTATTATTTTTTATAACGATGATATGTAAGTTCATCAACATTACAATCAGCTTCTACTTCTACTCTTAAAGCTTGCTGATCTTTTTCAAATTTACCTGAATAAGGTCCTTTTGGACAAGCTCTAACGCATTTTAAGCAGCCTTTACAATATTGATAATCAATACCCATCATATTCATAGCTGTTTTGCTACTGTCTTTTCTGTCTGGTCCTTTTTCCCAAACAATACAAAGGTCTGGACAAACAACTTCACAGTTAGCACAGTCTATACAGTTTTTAGGATTGAATACTGGTATTTTACCTGTACGAGTAACTTGTAAATCTTTTAAAGTAGAGTTACCAGCAGCATTGATATAACCGCCTGTTAATTGGTTGTTTTTACCATATACTGGTTCTGGTTTTTTATAAGGTATGTAAGGATATTTACCATCAGCAGGGAAATCTTTTACAACAGATTCACTTCCGCCTTTTCTGAAAGCTTCAATATTTGGCTCAACTAATTCAGCTTTTCTTCCGCCGAATTGTTTTCTTATTTGCTCTTCAAATTTAGCAGAGTCTATGAAATCAAGCTGATTAACCATAGCACCCATAATGATAGTGTTAGCTGCTTGTGAAGGAAGTTTTAAATCATTAGCGATTTTGATAGCATCAACACAAACTACTCTACCACCATGTAATTTAGCAAAGTCTCTTGCTTCATCTGGAGTTTTATTAGTGTTAAAAATAACAATAGCATCTTCTTTAACACCAGCTAATGTCATAGGGTTTTTAAGAAGATTCATGTGGAACACTGCCACAACATGTGGTTCTTCTACTGTAGAGTTCACTCTTACTTCTTCTTCAGAGAATCTTACGAAAGATTTTACAGGTGAACCTTTTTTTTCTGAACCATAACTAGAGAATGCAGCACCATAATAACCTTGTGATAATACACCTACTTCTGCAAGCATTTTACCAGCACTATTAGCACCCATTCCACCAATACTTTCGAGACGAATCTCGAAAAATCCTAAATCATTGACTTTTGGGAGTTTCACGATTTTTCTCCTTTATTTAATTAAAATGAGATTTTGGGAATAAACATTAAAAGCATATTATAGTAAAAAAATAATATACTGTCAATGTTTATATATTGTACTACAAAAATGATAAAAGTCAAATTAATTATAATTATTTTATCAATATATAAATTAAAATTTATTTATTAGTAATTTATACTATTACTATAATACAATTAGCAATAATTATTTACACATTTTTTACATACAGCAATTATAATTAAATAAATTTAATAAAAAATAGTTGTTTATTAATATAAATTTGACAATACATATATAAAATACTATACTATACCATAGTATGAATGTTATGAAAATATTTCAATTCTTAATATTTAAGGGATTTTTTTATGAAAAAGAAATTTTCAAGCCTAGCTATACAAATTCCAATAGTAGTTAATATATTTATAACTTTTCTTTTAATTATTTCTATATTTACACTTGTAAGAATGTCAAAAAAAGCAATAGACAAAGCATCTTATGATGGTTTCGCCACTACAATTAAAGGATATTCCACTTTTTTTGATTCTCTAGTAGAAAATCAATTAATACTATCTGACACATATTCATCATTTTCTACTATTATTTCATATATGCAAAATAGAAATCCTGAAGATGAACCAAACCTTATAAGTTCAATGAGATTTATTTCTGACAAAAACCCATATATTACAAGTATTTCACTTGTAGAAAGAGACGGAACTATAATAAATAATTCACATGGAAATAATACTGATGTAGGTAAGAAAATATCTCAATTATATCACGATTTATGGCAAAAATATGATGCTGTAAAAAAACCTACACTTTCAGATTCTATATATAAATCATCTGACGGAAAATGGATTACTGCTATAGTTTCTCCTATACATTCAAAAACAGATAATTCATATATGGGTGCTTTAATTATGATACTTGACTGGCAGAAAGTTATAGATGAAGTATCATCAACTGCAGGAGAGGTGCTTACTCATTGGATAAGATTATGGGTATTTAATAAAGATACTCTACTTGTAATGCATAATGTACCTAGTGAAGTTGGTAAAAATGCCCCTGTTGAAATAAAAACAATAGTTAATGATACTGAAGGAAAATTGGAATTCCAAAATGATGGTATGACAAAAGTATGTTTATATACAAGCCTTAAAAATCAGCCTTGGAAAGTTGCTTTTTCTATGCCTTTAAGTTTCATTGAATTGCAAAGTACTAAAATACTAATTGATGGAATTGTAATCGGTATTATTGGAATAGTATTAAGTTCTATTATAGGTTTCTTATACATAAAGAATTTAATAGCTCCTTTAAAAATACTTGTTGAAGAAGCTGAGGAAATGTCTAACGGACAATTCATATTAAGAAAATTTAAATTCAAGAAAAATGAAATAGGAAATATAGCATATTCATTTAAGCATATGAGAGATGCTATGGTAAAAATTATAAATGATGTTAATGAAACTTCTGAAAAAATAAATAATGCTGCTTTATCTCTTACTAATGGAAGTGATAACTTATCAGCAAGAACTGATGCTCAAGCTTCAAGCCTTGAAGAAACTGCTTCTGCTATAGAAGAAATGGCTTCTACAATTAAATCATCAGCAGACCATTCTGTTGAAGGAAATGATATGATGTTGGCTTCCAAAAAGGCTGTAGAAAATGGTGCTAATGTAATATCTGAAACAACAAAAAATATAGAAGAAGTTTATGAAGCTAGTGAAAAAATAAAAAGTATTACTAAAACTATAGAAGATATTGCTTTTCAAACTAATATACTTGCATTAAATGCTTCTGTAGAGGC
This sequence comes from Brachyspira pulli, assembly GCF_036997785.1. Classification (NCBI taxonomy): domain Bacteria; kingdom Pseudomonadati; phylum Spirochaetota; class Spirochaetia; order Brachyspirales; family Brachyspiraceae; genus Brachyspira; species Brachyspira pulli. Next base: position 17,034 of record NZ_JAWLQI010000038.1, on the reverse strand, counting down.
AGCACGTGCTGGAGATCAAGGAAGAGGTTTTGCTGTAGTAGCTTCTGAAGTAAGAAATTTAGCTCAAAACTCTCAAGCATCTGCTAAAGATATAACTTCATTAATAGAAAATATATATGAAAAAATTAATAAATCTGCTGAAACTGCAAGAGAATCACAAAGCATATTTAATGATATACAATCAAAAATAGAAGGTACTGCAAAAATAATGCAGGAAATAAGTACTACTGCAGTAGAACAGCAAACTGGTGTAGATCAAGTAAATATTGCTGTATCTAAAATAGATGGTATAACTCAGCAAAATGCTATATTAGTTGATGAAACTACAACATCAGCAAAAGAATTATTGGAGCAGGCTCAAAAACTTAAAGAAACAATGACTTTCTTTAAAATAAGCTAACAATATAAAATTGACATTAAATATATTTATAATATAATAAATGCCATGAAATTTTAAAAAAATATCAGCACTCACATCTTGCTGAATATAAATTTAAGGGTATTAATTCAAAAGAATTAATGTCCTTTTTTATTTATTAAATTTCTTAAAAAACAATTAATAGGATTATTTATGAAATCACATCTTACCAAAAAATATAATATAGTTGTATTAACTGTTATTATATTTATATCATCAGCTTATCTATTAAATGCTCAATCTAAATACACAAATGCTATAATGCCTCCGCTTCCAAATGCATTTGATATGTTTATAGGCAGAGAAGGAAACAATAAACTTCCTCAATATATAAAACCCGATCTTTTTAGAGATGACTATAAAAGAACTTTACCTAATCCAAATGATGAAAATTTAAGTTTCTTTCAAAAATATCCAATAGAGTTCCATTTAACTACTACTTTTTCTTATGCAGCTCATACAAATACTTTTAATTTGAGAGAAACTTTTGCAACTATTGGACAAACTTTCCATAATAATTATATACAGTTTACAGGATTCATAACTGCTTATGGATATTTTGATACTCATAACCCAACAACAGATTATGGATATATAAAAGGAAATGCCGGACTTTATGACGGAGGAGTACAGGCAATATTTGTTGATAGAATATTAGTATCAGCAAGAGGCAGAGCTACTTTTGATATTAACACAACTACTTTCATGCTTATGCCGCACTATTATGATACAACATTAAATCCTGCAAATATTGATACTCCAGATTATTATATACCTCAAGTATTAAATGGCCCAGGAATAAGAGTTGGTTTTATTGGAAACCATTATGAGATAGCATATTCTCAAGGTGATTTCAGACATAGTATACCTAAAGCATTTTTATTCAGATTCAATATTCCTAATATAGAATTCAGATTCCTTTATGAACATGAAAACAGAATGAAGCCGGAAGATTATCATATCACTTTATTTGAATCATTGGTTCAGGCATCTGCTACATTCAGATTCCCTCTTATGAATGAAACTATTTGGCTTAATGCTATTGCTGAATATACTTGGAGAGAAAATGATGCTCATTATATACGTTTGGAACAGGGATTTGAATGGTATATGTTAAATATAGCTTTAAGGGAAATGGTTCATATAAAAGACAAACAGGCTAAAGCTTATTTAGAATATGCTATATTTGGAAAATTCAAAGCTGGCCCTGCCGAATTTAATGTTGGTTTCCAAGGTTCAACAGATGGAAGATACTATATTGCCGGAAATGTAAAAATATAAAAACTTGTAGTATTTTCTTTATAATATATAATAAACCTAATTTATTATTGGAGGAATAAGAATATGAAAAAAATTATATATACAATATTAACATTATCTTTAATGTCAATGTATGCTTTTGCTGGTTCAGTTGCTATGAGTGAAGTTCCAGATGCTGCTATAAAATTTGCAGATAAATATTTTGCAGATTATTATTTATTTAGAGCTACTGAAAATGGCGGTTCTTATACTTTAATATTTAAAGGCGGATTAAAAATATATGTTAATTCCAGAGGCGAATGGAAAACAATAAGCGGCGGCGGTGAAGAAATATCAATAGACTATGTTGAAGACAAAGTAAAAAACGCTATAAAAAAAGAATATCCTGAAGAAAAAGTTATACAAATTCAAAAAAAGAGTAAAAATTATAATGTTCAGTTCAAAAGCAGAAGAAAAATAACTATAGACTTTGAAGGAAATATTACTAAAAAAGGAAGAGATTAATAACTATATCAAATCCATATTATTAAGGAATAAAAATGAGATTCTCTGAAAATGTTTGGAATAAAAACAAAGAACTATATCTAAAAATACAAAATATGCCTTTCAACAAGGAACTTATGGAAGGAAAATTAGATAAACAAAAATTTGCATACTATATAGAACAAGACGCTTTGTATTTAAAATATTACTCTAAAGTACTGGCTATAATATCTTCAAAAATTGATAATACAAATAATGCTATTACATTTTTAAGATCTTCTATAAACTCATATATAGTTGAAGAAGAAGTAGTTCATAAGTATTTTAGAGAAATATTTAATTTTGAAAATACAAATAAAATAACTACTGCAAATATTGGCTATACAAGTTTTTTAATCAATACTTCTCATACGGAACCTGTTGAAGCTGCAGCTGCTGCAATACTTCCTTGCTTTTGGATATATAATGAAATAGGGAAATACATAAAAGAGCATGCTGAAATAGAGAATAATCCTTATGTCAAATGGATTGAAACTTATGCTGATGAAGAATTTTCAAAATCTACTGAAAATATGATAAAACTTGTAGATAATTTATATGATAATGCTTCAAATAATACAAAAGAAAAAATGATTATTGCATTTGATAAAGCTTTTGTGTGGGAATACAGATTTTGGAATGATGCTTATAATTTAGATGATTTCTATAATGTATAATACATAATTCAAAAATATAATGCTATCTCCGATAATATACTAAATTATAAAAATTGGGCTTATACTATGAATAAACTTTATCTCATATCTATAATGACAATAATATTGATTGTATCTTGCAATGACAAAAAAGAAGAAAGTAAGCAATATAGATTAGATATTAAAGAAGATGCAAATAAAAATATAGATATAAAAAGCAGAGATTTTGACGCTATAGACTTAATTAAAAAAAGTTCATTCACAAGCTACCCTACCATCACAATAGAAAATCTTATATCATCATTTAATACTGTAGAATGGCAGGATTTTATAGCTGAAGATGATTATATGCGTTATATAGATATAATAGGAAAATATGATACTAATGTATATATTATACAATTTCAAATCATAGATCCCTACAGATGGGATTTATACGCTTTTGAAATAAACAGCGAACCCTATTCTGTAGATCTAGTAGTAAGCAAATTATATGCTCTATACACAAATAAATAATATTAAATAATCAACTCTTTATATTAATTAAAAGATAATGATATGCTTCCTCTTTTGATATCTATAGGACCAGCAGTTCCTCTTGATAATTTTATTTGAATAGCCTGACTTCTGTCTATATCATCGCCAACCGTCCAATCATTTTTCTGAGGCTCAAATAAACCAACAGTAGTACCTAAACCAGATCTTTTTCCTAAGAAAATTTTTACATCATAATATGTTACAACTATACCATTAACACCTTTAATATTTTCTTCTATTACTTTTATAGGTGCAACCACAGATGCACTTTTTATTTCTTGTTCAGACATAGATTCAACATCTTTTCCGCCTAATACATAATAAGTTTTGCCATTAATTTCTACTGCCTGAACTTCCTTATCTGCTCCATAAACGGTTACTTTCATTTTAGAAGGATCGTCTCTAGTTACAGTTTCTTCCTTTTTAACTTCCTCTTTTTTAACTTCTGCATCATCTTTAGGCTGCATAGTCACACAACCAACCATCACTATCATCAAGCCAACAGCAGCTAAAACTCTCTTAAACATGAATCCTCCACAAATTATTTATTAAATTAATAATAAAGTATTTATTAATATCGGCATTATTTTAGTAAATTAAAACAATTTTTACATTTTCTACTTGAATAATACTATAATAAATCTATACTTATATGTATAAACAAATAATAGTAAAATTCATAAAAAATATTTTTGATTGAGGATAAAAAAAATGGATACTTCTGAGAACAGATACGACAGTATGATATACAACAGATGCGGAAAAAGCGGTTTGAAATTACCTATTGTATCTTTAGGACTTTGGCATAATTTCGGTGCTAACTGCGATTATAATAATATGAAAGATATGATAAAAACTGCTTTTGACAATGGAATCACGCATTTTGACCTAGCTAATAATTATGGCCCTCCTTATGGTTCTGCTGAAATTAGTATGGGTAAAATATTAAATGACGGTCTTAATAAATACAGAGATGAACTTATAATAAGCACTAAAGCCGGTTACGATATGTGGGCAGGGCCTTACGGAGATTTTGGAAGCAAAAAATATTTAATAGCAAGCATAAATCAAAGTTTAAAAAGATTAAATCTTGAATATGTTGATATATTCTATCATCATAGAATGGATCCTGAAACACCACTTGAGGAAACTCTTGAAGCATTGACTAGAATAGTAAAGAGCGGAAAAGCTTTATATGTTGGGCTTTCAAATTATGACGGCCCTACAATGGAAAGAGCTTCTAAATTATTATATATGGCAAATGTACCATTCATTATTAATCAGAACAGATATTCTATATTTGACAGAACTATAGAAAATAACGGCTTAAAATTAAAAGCTAAAAAATTAGGAAAAGGAATAATAGCTTACAGCCCATTAGCACAAGGGTTATTAACTGATAAATATTTGAATGGCATACCAAGCGACAGCAGAATGGCAGCAGACGGAAGATATTTAAAGCAAGATGCTCTAAACAGAAAAAAATTAGAAAAAATAGGCGAACTAAACAAATTAGCCAATCAAAGAGGCGAAAGTTTAGCTCAAATGGCATTAAGATGGGTTTTGAAAGATGAAGAAGTTACAAGCGTATTAATAGGAGCTTCAAGACCTAGCCAGATTATAGAGAATTTGAAAATCATTAACAAGAATAATTTCTCCGATGAGGAATTAAGAAAGATTGATGATATTAGTTTATAATATCAATTCCTAAAAATAATTTTTGTCAGCAAGTTTTATAATAAAAAAATTTGCTGACAAATTTAATCATTTTTATTTTCATGCTTATAAGGCTTAATATTAATCTTAAAAAGCTCATTATCATCTAGTTCGTAAAACAGTTTTAAAATATTTTATTATATAAAAATAAAAATTAAATCTTTTGTAGTTAGTATATTATTAAAATTTGATAAAGTTCAAAGTATACAGCAGAAAAATAATTATAACTAATAAATTATTTGTGGGGACTAGCCCCCACACCCCCAGTTCTTTTGCCGATTAGGCACCTACTCGGTGGTGACCAAAAGAACCAAAAAGACTGCATTTTTATAAATATTAATATCTTAAAATATAGATAAATTAAAATTATTACTTAATTTTTTCATGTTTGTAAGGCTTAATATTAATCTTAAAAAGCTCATTATCATCTAAGTGAGCCTCATAAAGTTTAATTCTTTTATATTTCTTACCGTTTTTATTTCTGTTCTTCTCATTTATAGACTTTACTAAATTGTATACAAGTTCTTTATCTTCTTTTGATGTCTGTACTCCGAAACAAATACTTTTTATTGGCAAATTGATAAGTGTTCCATTTGGATTTTTATTTTCTTCATCATAAAAAAGTATTCTGTATTCATCTTCATATTCCCATTCTTTGGATTTTACCATAAATAATTCTGTAATATGATCCAATGGATTATTATCTATTAAAGCATTACTAATGAAATTAGGGCTAATTAAAAAATTATCTATATTTTTTGTGTTAGATAACATTATTGTATTTTGTGTATTTTTTATAAGATCAAATCTTATTGCTTTTTTATTATAACTAATTTTCTTAATTAAAATTTTATCATTATTTTCATTTAAAATTTTATTTATATCATACTCTATACAAATACCTTGATGTTTATCAGCATAATGACTCCACATCAAAGTATTATCATTATGTGTAGTTAAACAAGCCACTTTTATTCTTTCAAGTAAATAATCATAAGATTTATCATAGCTATTTTTTTTGATAAAAGGATCAACAGGATCATTAAAATTTTTTGTATTACTACACCATAAAGTATTATTTAATACGCTTCTTAAAGTATCTTTATTAACTTTAGTATAATTATATAAACTATCATTTTTTATCTCATAATAAAATTGTTGATTATAAAAATCATCTTGAATTGCTTTATTTATAATTTGTTTATTATTATTTATAATATCATTTTCATCAATATATATTTTATTTTTTATATATAATAAATTTCTTGTTATAGATGATAATATATTAAATAAATCATAAGTATAAAAAATTGAATCATTAGATATTTGTTTATATAATTCTAATATTACATTTTTATATAAATTACATATTTCATTTTCTCTATTTTCTAATTTTAATAAAATTTCTATTTTTCTATCATATATACTTAATTTATTTTGATAAGATTTACAATATTTTTCTGATATATCATAATTTTTAATAGCTTCGTTATAATTTTTTAAATAAAAATAACATAAACCTCTATAATAATAGGCAAAATCATTCTCCTTATTTATTTCAATTACTTTATTAAACTGATTCAAACATTTATTATAATTTCCAAAAATATAATAAAATCCTCCCATTTTTGAAATCATAAATTCATCATTTGGTTTTAATTCTATAGCTTTATTAAAATCGTTTTCAAACATTTCATAATATTTATTATAATTTTCATCTTTTTTCAAAGCTAGATTTACATAGCATAAACCTCTATTATAATAACCAACTTCTGAAGCTGGATTTGATTCTATAAAATTATTTATATTTTCTATTGCTATTTCATAATTTTGTAAATTAAAATTTGATGAAAATATATAATAATATAAAAATTCATCATTAATATTAAGAGAAATTGCTTTATCAAAATTTTCTAAAGATTCTTCATATTTTCCTAACCTATTAAGAGATATACCTATTCTATAATAAACATCAGGATTCTCTTTATAAAATTTTACATATTCAATGAAATTCATTAATGCCATTTCAAAATATGAATTATCATTATCAAATAAACCTAATGAAATATATGTTAATCCTATATTATTATATATTTGATAATCATTAAAGCCTAATTCTATAGCTTTACTATAATCATTAATGGCTAGGTGAAAATTATCAGCATTTATATTTTTTTCTATCAATGCTAAATTATAATAACAACCTCCTCTATTATAATAATATTCTCCATTTGTTGAATTATAACCTATTGCAATATTAAAATTTTCTAAAGACTTTTCAAAATATTCTATATCATTATTTAAGTATAAAGCTAAATACATATAGGCTAATCCTTTTCTATAATATGCATCTACTTTATTATCATTGTCTAACTTAATTGAAAAGTCAAAATTATTTATAGCATTATTTAAATATTCCATGCTATTATCACTTTTTACCGAACCTAGATTTAAATAAGAAGAACCTTTTAAGAAATTGATATCAAAATCACTAAATCCTAATTCTTTTGCTTTATCAAAATCTTCTATTGATGATTTTAAATAGTTTATATCATTATTATTTTCTATAGCAATATTATAACAGCAAACTCCTCTACTACAATAATATTCTCCGCATTTTGAGTCATATTTAATAGCTATATTTAAATCATCTAATGCTTTATCATATTCATATAGATTAATATAAGATGAACCTCTTATACTATAACTTTCAGAATATCGTTTATTTAACTCTATTCTTTCATTTCCAGTTGTCATCTTTTTTTCAAATTCTTTTAAAGAAATTATAAAATTGTCAAAATCCTCTATTGCTTTATTAAGATATTCTTTATTATTATTTTTATTTAAAGCTAAATAAAAATAGCATAATCCTCTGATATAATGTGTAAGTTTATTATTGGGTTCTATATTAAAAACTATATTAAAATTTTTTATTGCTTCTAAATATTTATTACTATCTTTATTATATAAAGCCAATTGATAAATTGAATTTCCCTTATAAAAATATAATTTAGAATTTTTATTATCAATTTTTAAACCTTCATCACATAATTTTATTATTTTATTATCATGTTTTCTGTCATTACATTCTTCTATTTCTTTGAAAATTTTTTGTAATTGCTTTTCTTTTTCATTCATAATTATTTCCTAAGCACTAATGAATACATTTTATATCATATAAATAAAAATTAAACCTTTTATAATTAGTAATTGAATATAAAAAATTGCAGTCTTTCGCGAAGCGTATCCGAGCTTATCAAGGATATAAGGTTCTTTGACGAAGTCGTGGGAAAAAGAACAATAAAAAATAGACAAAGTTAAAAATATATTTTAAGTTTTTATTTGTTGCGGCTTTTCTACAACCGCACGCAGAATAAATTTTTTAATATTGAATTTTAATTTTAATTATTTAAAAAATTTCATTAACCGTACGTTTAGTGTATTAGAAAATTTATTACAATAAAAAAGTGCAAACCTTGTTTAGGATTTGCACTTTAATGTTTTTATTTATTTTTTACTTTTTAGCTTTTTTCTTTATAGAAGGAAGCTCATCATAAATCTCTTTGAATAAATACTCAAAGAAATCATTATCATATTTATTGATATCTTCTATAAATATCATATCTTTAGCATTTTCATAAGGCGGCTTTAATATATAATCCTTTATTAAAGTTTTTGCCTTATCAGTAGGCTTTATAAAAAGATGATTATCACATACATAAGCTGTTATTTTTTTGTTATAATAGATTATGTATTCCCCCATCATCTGTTTATAATTAATATCATCTAAAGATTCTAGTTTATTTAATACTATATTAAGAAAGTCTTTAGATGATGGCATTAATTAACCTTTTCTATTTTATCAAAACCAGTAAATGGTCTTAAAGCATCTGGAATTATTACGCTTCCGTCTGCCTGCTGATAATTTTCAAGTATAGCTATCCAAGTTCTTCCAACAGCAATACCTGAACCGTTTAATGTATGTACTAATTCTGTTTTGCCGTTTCTTCTAGTTCTCATCTGCATTCTTCTTGATTGATAATCCCAACAGTTACTTACACTTGATATCTCTCTGTACATGTTTTGTGATGGAAGCCAAACTTCTATATCAAAAGTTTTATAAGCAGCATTTCCTATATCTCCGGAAGAAAGAACTACTACTCTGTATGGAAGTTCTAATGCCTGTAAAATACTTTCTGCATCTTTAAGCATTTTTTCATGTTCTTCTTTAGATTTATCAGCAGCACAAATTTTTACTAACTCTACTTTGTCAAATTGATGCTGTCTTATTAAGCCCCTCATATCGCGTCCGTAAGAACCAGCTTCAGAACGGAAACAAGGTGTATATGCTGTACAATATAGAGGAAGCATGTTTTCTGGTATGATTTCTTCTCTGTATATATTTGTAAGAGGAACTTCTGCTGTAGGTATAAGGTATAAAGCAGGATCATCTGTAGTTTTAAATAAATCCTCTTCAAATTTTGGAAGCTGACCAGTACCTGTCATAGTTCTGCCATTAACAAGTATAGGAGGTACATATTCTGTATAACCATGCTCTGAAGTGTGTTTCTTTAACATGAAGTTAATTAAAGCTCTTTCTAATGCTGCACCTTTTCCTTTCATAAGTGAAAAACGTGTTCTTGACATTCTAACAGCTCTTTCTATATCAAGAATATCTAAACCCATAGCTATATCAACATGGTCTTTTACTTCAAAATCAAATTTACGAGGTTCTCCCCATCTGATAATTTCTTTGTTTGCTTTTTCGTCATCGCCGTCTGGAACATCTTCAGAAAGCATATTAGGCAAATAAAGTATTTCATTATTAACAGCTTCTTCTAATTCTGCTAATTTTTCTTCTTTTTTATTTAAGGATTCTGTGAAGTTTTTCATTTCTTCTTTTATCTTTTCGGCTTCTTCCTTATTACCAGCTTTCATACATTCGCCGATTTTTTTTGAAGATTCATTTTTCTTTGCTCTGTCCTGTTCTACTTCTTTTAAAAGGTTTAATCTTTCATGCTCTAAAGCTTTTAACTTGTCTAAAGATACTTTGCTTCTTCTCTTTCTCAAGTTCTCTTCTACTAATTCAATATTTTCTCTTATTAATTTTACATCTATCATAATAAAGTCCTTAAATAAAAATTTGTATTAATTATACAACTATTTTTAAAATAGTAAATTGCACTGCATCTAAAATTTCAATAAAATAAAAGCATAAAATAACTATTTATAAAATTATTTTTTATTTTGCTTTTATATGTATTTATGATAATATATAAATATACATCTTTATATGAGGTTTTATTTTATGAAGGTTATGAAGAAAATTATATTTATTACTTTATTATCTATAATATTTACTGTTTCCTGCACTTCTTTTTCAATAACTACATCAAATGATAGAAAATCTTATGACAAAATTGAAAAGACAATAGATAAAGCAGAAAGGAAAACTGAAAGAAATATAGAAAAAGCCGAAAGAAAAAATGAAAAAGAATTAGAGAAAGCAGAGAGAAAAATTCAAAGAGAATTAGAAAAAGCTAATAGAAAATAATATTTTTATAATTTACTACAGTATTAATAAATATTTGTAAATATATTATTTAATACTGTAGTTTTATATATTAATATCAAATCCATATTCTTTAAATATATTCATACTTTTATCAGAAAATAAATAATCTATAAACTTTTTAGATTCTTCTTCTTTTTGACTTTTTTCTATAATGGCCAAACTATAAATTATTTTTGAATAATCCAAATCTTTAGCTACTATTGTAACAGAATCATCATTAAGTTTTGCTTCTGTTTCATAAACCAAACCGCAGTATATTTTATCCATTTTTACAAGCTCTATAATATGTTTGGCATCATTACCCAATATAATTTTATCTGCAATATATTTATACATTCCTAAATGTTTTAATAATTCTTCTGCATATCTTCCTATAGGCGAAGTCATTGATTCTCCTATAGCTATTTTCTTTATACTTTTATTAGTTAAATCTGCAAATGATTTTATTTTTATATCAGAATTTTTAGGAGCTATTAAAACGATACTATTACCTAATATATTTGTAATAGTGTCGTTGTACAATAATTCTTCATTCTTTAAAGTATTTATTTCTCTCCTAGAAGATGAAAAATATATATCCGGATAAGTACCTGCTTCAATTTGCTCTCTTAATTTTCCAGATGAATTAAATATGCATTCTATAGCAACACCTGTATCAGACTCATAATTATGGCATATTTCTTTTAAAGCTCTTCTCAAACTGCTTGAAGCAAATACTGTAATATTTTTGCTTTCTTGTTTTTTACAAGATAATAATAATACAAATAATACTAAACATAAAAATAATTTTTTCATTGTTGATACCCAATTTAAATTATAACTTTAAATAATAAATTTACGTTTGAAAAAATACAGAAAGAATTATATTCAATTTCTTTATTTAGTCTAGTATTTTATTATACATTTTGTATATTATTCATAAAAAAATATGAAAAATTATACCTAAAAATCAGATTTATATGTAATTTTAACCAAAAACAGCTAATTATTAATAAAAATATAATCTCAATTTGTTAAAACATTTATAGGATTTCCTTCCAAAAATGCTTTTATATTTTCATAAACTTTATGCATAAGTCTGGTTCTTGCCTCTAAAGTATTTCCTGCAAAATGAGGTGTAATATAGCAGTTCTTTGCTGTCAATAATGGATTATCTGCTGAAGGAGGTTCTTTTGAAAGTACATCTAAACCGGCACCAGCTATAATATCATTATTAAGAGCATAAGCTAAATCTTTTTCTACTATAACTCCGCCTCTTGAAGTATTAATCAAGAATGCAGTTTTCTTCATCTTTGAAAGCAAATTAATATTTACTATATTTTCTGTTTCTTTATTTAAAGGAGCATTAAGAGATAAAAAATCTGATCTTTCAAAAAGTTCATCTATACTTGAAGCATTTTCAAAACCTTCTTTTTTGCTTCTTGAATAAATCAACACTTTCATTCCCATACCCAAAGCCATTTTAGCAACTTCATTTCCAATATCACCGAAACCAAATATTCCCATTGTTTTGTCCTGAAGCTCCATTAAAGGATATGAACTAAATGAATAATCCTTACATTTTACCCATTCTCCATTATGAACTTGATTATTATGTTCTACAACTCTGAAAGAAAAAGATAAAACAAAAGCCATTACAAGCTGAGCAACGGATTGAGGGCCGTATTTTCTTACATTTGTAACTGTAATACCTAATTCTTTTGCAGCTTCAATATCTACAACATTATACCCAGTAGCAAGCATTCCAATATATTTTAAATTAGGAAGCGACTCCATTAATTTTCTATCTATAACAACTTTACTGTTTAATATTCCCCAAGCATCTTTTGCAACTTCAGCTACCTTGTCATAATCAGTTCTATCATAGACTTTTAAATCTGCTACACTCTCTACTTCAGCCCAAGATATATCACCGGGATTCAATATAAATCCGTCAAGCACTACTATTTTTGGTTTATTCATAATTTTATTTTCTCCTTTTAATATTAATCATTTCAATTCTGCCAACACTTCATTATAAGCATTTACAACTTCTTCTATTGATAATTTTCTCCACTCTTTTAATTTATTCTCTCTTTTATATCTTAAAAATATTTTATTACCCACAAACTTAGCATAAGGATTTGGATAATATATATTTAATGAATAACTAAGTCTGTTCAAACGCATTGATTCAGCTCTTAATGCCTTCTTTATTATATAAAAAGGACATTTCACTTTTACCATAAATTTATTAGCATCTTCAAATACTACTCCCTCATAATCTATACTAAAATCATCAGCATATTTATGAATCATTTGTTCTATATATTTATTATATTCATCTTTTGAAATATCTCCTTTAGGAGCTTCAAATATTTCTATTCTCTCTTTTACTTGGAATTGTTCTGTTATTTCTTTGCTTGATAATTCTTCATAAGAAAGTTTTCTAAAATTTTCTTCATTGTAAATCACATCAAGCAAAACCAAAAAAGATTTATCATAAACTATAGGGTGTGCTGAATCTTTTAAATGTATGCATTCAAAAACAAATGTAGTATTATTTTTCTTACAATAATCTTTTATAAAGTTTTTATTTTCTTCCGTAAGTAAACTTTCTGCCCAAGAAGCCATTGATGTACCTATTGAACTTTTAGTTGCATAAATAAGTTCATCTCTGGTTTTATCTAAAAATACTAAAAACAAATACCCATTATATTTTTTATAAACACTTACAGGAAACTTTATATTATTTTGTAATGCTTTTAATTTTGTTTCTTTTACTTCATCATAATTGAAGAATTTATCATAGCTTCTTCCTGCAATTTCATTTGTTTCATTGTATCTGTATAATCCTCTTGCTTTGATAGTTTGTTCATTCCATAATCTTTTATAAAATACTCTATCCGAAAAATTAGTGGAATAAACTGTATCATAATATTTATGTCGTACAAGTTCGCTGTCGTTTTTTTCTTTATCAAATAGATTCTCAATTTCCTTATCATTCTTATAGCTTTCAACAGACAAATCTTTTAAATTAAGAATAATTAAATCTTCTCCGTATTCTACAGAGTTTTCTATACAATAGGCATTATCATTTATTTTGCATAAATTATCTTCCAATTCTTCCTGAAGAACATTTCTATGCCCGAATACTTGAATAATATCTAAATGATTTTCTTTAAATCTATTTCCTACTTCTATATAAGATTTATAACTGTCATCATCTTCTGCATATCCGTAAGTTACTATTCCATTTAAAACTGATGCTGGGATATGCTCATACATTTTATCTATGCCTGAATGATTAATAAAAAATTTCTTTCCTTTAAAAGTGAAAAAATAATAAAGTCTGAACTTCTTATAAAAATTTCTTATTTTCTTTTTATAATTATTTAATTCAATTTCATTTAATGTCTTTTCTTCTTCTGTGTTATTATCTTCTAATTGTTTAGTTACATTAGTTACAGTAAATGCTTTTTTTATTTCTTTGTATGTTGTTTTATAAAATTCCTGACTTGTAACTTTTATATCATTAGAAAAGAAATTCAAACTAACATCATGATTGCCTTCAGTAAAATAAACATTGCTTCCTATATCATTATATAAAAAATAATCTAGTAATTCTTTTGATTTTGATCCTCTGTCTATTAAATCGCCTACAAATATATAAGCTGTTTTTTTATCATTAAAATAATTCTCTTTCTCTAAAAACTTTTTAAACACATCATATTCGCCATGCAAATCTGGTATAACTTTTATATTATCATACTTTTCAAATTCTGTTTCATTAAGATAAAAACTATCCCATTTACTAGCTTCAAGCAAAGCAGTTTTTGCACTGTCATAATCTGAAGCTTTAAAAATATTAGCACCAGTCAATTTAAAATTTTTCATACGCATGAAAAAGTCTTGTATAACTTCTTCTGGTATATTACTTCCTATCTCTCTCTTTCTTATATTGTCAATGCATTCTTTTAATGATAAATTATCGAATAAAACAGCTACAATTCTATATCCGTAACTTTTGGCAAGTTCTATTATATTATTTAAATTAAAAAGCCCAGTACTGTCTAATATAGTAAATAGTCCCAATCTGAATCTATTTTCTAATATGCTTGGTATTAAATTATTCCAAATATAAGAATTATCTTTTTCATAAATAGAAAGTCCATTATAACCATCTGGAAATACACCAGAATATAATATTCTGCAGCTATCTGAACTTACACTATATTTATCAAGATTAGCTTCTTTTATAGTATAGCTTTTTCCGCTTCCTGGTGCTCCGACTGTAATAATTAATACTTTCATTTTTATTCTCCATTATTTAATTTATCATAAATATCATAAAAATATCTTATAGAAGAAATTATCTCTCCGCTTTTACACATCTCTAAATACTTTTCTCTGTTTACTATCATAGCATCGCTTACTTCATTTTCCTGTAAAGTTAAATCTTCTATTTTTACATCTCTTCTAAACATATAAGAATCTATTATAGTTTTTACTCTTTTCAAGATAAAAGAAGTTAAAAACACAGCTTCCTCTTTTTCAAAAGATAAACCTATTTCCTCTTTAAGTTCTCTGATAACTCCATCAATACTTTCCTCACCTGCAAGTATAGAACCTTCAGTACATTCCCATTTATTAGGACAAATTTTTTTATTCTTATGTCTTTTAGTAATTATAACTTCATTATTACTATTAACTACCCAAGCATGTATTACTATATGATATTCATTTTTCTTTAAAGGCAATCCTCTTTGATGAAGCCTTCCAGTTTTATTTTTGTTTTTATCGTAAACATCCCAAATTTCTGGCATAGCAGTTTCCATAAATAAATTTTTAAATAATGAAATATAACAATAAAAAAGCCCCCTTAAAAACACTACTGCATTTATAAGAAGGCTTTTATAAGTTATCGGACTTTATATATTATAGAATTTTATAATATAAATTTCAAGGCTCTTAACACCTCATAATAGTCATTATTTTCAAAAACTACCGTAGTATCATTAATTTTTTTCGCTCCTGGGTAAAATGATACTTTATGAGCATACCCATGTTCCTTATAGCATACCTCTAATTTGAAATGATTAGGTAATTTTAATAATTTACCCTTAAAATCCTGACTTAATGCCTCTTTAGTTTTTTCTTTGATCATCTTAACCATCAAATTAGGTGAATAATTGATAGTAGAATAACCTATTCCTTCTTTTACTGGAAGTGTAATAAGGTTTGGGTGATTAGGCTCCATATTCTGTGCTACTTCACATAAACCCTTATCGCCAGATAAAAATACTGTAGGTACTTTTCTATAAGCTGCTGCATAACTAAAAAACATAAACTCGCTTGCCAAAACATCATTAAGTTTTACATAAACATTTCTAGTATTCATAGTATGTGAAAGCGGATTGTTGCCGATTGAAGCAGCGTTATGATATCCGATAAACATTATAGCATCAAAACTTTCATCAATACCTTCTACCATAGAATAAGGATCACCGCTCCATCTTCTATGTATTTTCACGCATTCAGGCAAAGCAGTTTGATCAATATTCATAGCAGTATCATGAGCATCTTTAACGAATATTTCCTTTGCTCCTGCTTCAATAGCACCTTCGCATGCTGCATTAACTTCTTTAGTCATTTGCAAAGTATGTTCTTTATAAGTTAAACTTCCTGCATCAGTATCAGTCCATTGTGTAGTTGTAGTAATTCCTTCGATATCTGCACTAATAAAAACTTTCATCTATCATTCCTCTAACATTAAAAATTTGTTTTAAAGAATATATTATATTTTTGATTTTATTCAAGATGCATTAATAAAACTTTATATATAAAAAAATATAATGAAAGTTATTTATTATCATTTTTTTATTTATTAATTCATATCCATAAAAAAATTATTAGTTTAAAAGCTACACTAAATAAATTTAGTATACACTCATAATTTTTCTATTTCTTCTATACTCAATCCTGTATATTTAGCAATGGTATTAAAATCTACTTTGTCATTCTTCATGTTTCTAGCCATAGATATTTTTGTTTCTTTTATACCTTCTTTCATACCTTCTTCTCTCTCTCTTTTTAGCATTACATTTTGGCCGTATAGAAATGCATCTCTGGCATTATAAACTTCCATTTCTTCTTTACTTGATACAAATCTTTCATATTTATCTATTACTTTTGACATTATTGTATTTACCTCCTTTAATTTATCTTTAACCATATCTAAATCTTTAACTGTAAAAAACTCTATCCAAGATAATATTTTATTTTTTTTAATATCATCTATATTGGAATTATTGAGAATCTCTATAAATCTTGGAACTTCAACTATATGCATTTGCATCATATCTAATGAT
>NZ_JAWLQI010000037.1:0-32304 GCF_036997785.1 Brachyspira pulli | reverse complement strand
ATACAAAAATTAATATATTTGATAAGTATGATTTTTATAATAATATAATTTATATAAATTTAGGAGTTTGTAAATGAGAATAATTGAAATTGTTGATTATGATCCTAATTGGAAGAATTTATATATAGATGAAGAAGCAAAAATAAAAAATATTCTTAATGATATACTTATAAGCATTCATCATATAGGAAGCACATCAATAGAAAATTTAAAAGCAAAACCTATTATAGATATACTAGCTGTAGTTGATGATATAAATAAAGTTGATAGTTATAATGATGATTTTGCTGATATTGGTTATAAAGCTATGGGTGAAAATGGAATAGCAAAGAGAAGATTTTTTATGAAAGATTATATCGATGATAATGGTACCCAAAAAAGATTTTCCCATATACATATATTTGATATTAATAATAAATTCGATATTGAAAGACATTTAGCTTTCAGAGATTTTTTAAGAGCAAATAAAAATATTGCTGAAGAATATGTTAAAATAAAATTGGAAGCTTTAAAAAATTGTAATAATGATATTGAATTATATTGCAATTATAAAGATAAATTTATAAAGGACACTGAACAAACAGCATTAGAATTTTATAGAAAGAATTGATAAATATTATGAGATATTGTTTTATTAAATTTTTTATTAATGACAGAGAATCTTTTTTAAGAATGAAAGATTTATTTTTATATATTAAATCTCTTAAAGATGAAGAACTGCAAATACCAGACCTTTATAATGATAAAAATATTTTGAATTTTTATACTGATAAAGAGTTGGATATTTTTTCATCTGGTGATAGATGGGATTATGAAGATATATTTGATTGTATAGGCAACGGTGAATATTATTTTGAAGAAATTAAAGAAATAGAAAATAATACAGCATTCTTATATTTTAATCCCATTAGTTATCCTTATGGCGGAGTTGAGCCTATAATAGAGTTTGTATTGTCTTTTTCAATGAAAATTATATCTGTTGATAATGGATATATGCCTGAATATGATTATTAATGATTTTTTTATATGAAAATTAATTAATTATATAAGAATTACAGTATTATTGTGGTAATTTTATTGTTTGAGTTTATGTGATAAAATGTTAACATAAACGTAAACATATAATATACATAAATCTTATAAAATTAATAATTTTTTAATAGG
Organism: Brachyspira pulli; assembly: GCF_036997785.1. Classification (NCBI taxonomy): domain Bacteria; kingdom Pseudomonadati; phylum Spirochaetota; class Spirochaetia; order Brachyspirales; family Brachyspiraceae; genus Brachyspira; species Brachyspira pulli. The sequence continues at coordinate 31,140 of NZ_JAWLQI010000037.1, read as the reverse complement.
GCATAATTTTAATTAATCATGCCCTATCATTATATTAATTATTATTTTTTATCCTCTTTTTCCGCCCATATCCATATATTGACTGTACATAGGTGAAGGAAGTCCGAAACCTCCTGCTACAGGCATAGTTTCTCCGGTTATAAATGATGAATTATCGCTTGCAAAGAATAACACAGCATTTGCTATGTCTTCAGGAGTTGCCGGTCTGTTTAATGGTACATTTTTCAAAAACATTTTTAGAAAATCTTCTGACATATTCTCCATTGCTGCATCAGTTGCTACAAATCCGGGAAGTACAGCATTACATCTTATATTGTTTCTTGCATACTGCACTGCTATGTTTTTAGTAAGGAAGTTTATTGCAGATTTTGATATGCCGTAAGCTAGTCTTGACATATCAGGGAATATTCCGCCTACAGAAGATATATTAATAATGCTTCCGCCTCCTGTTTTTAGCATTTGTGCAACAGCAGCTTTTGAAGGTAAATAAACACTTTTCAAATTTTCATTAACTATTTTGAAGAATGCTTCAGTGTCGCCATTAACTAAATCAAAATCTTTATTAGTGTCAGTAGTACCGAAGTTGTTTACAAGTATATCGATTCTATTTTCTTTTTTTACAACATCTTCAATCATAGAAGTAAAAGTTTCTTCTTTTGTAGCATCAAAATATACAACGTCAGCATCGCCTCCGTTTTTTATGATTTTTTCTGCTACTTCTTTTCCTGCTTCAAGTCTTCTTACAGCCAAATAAACTTTAGCTCCATTTTCAGCAAGTTTTTCTGAACAAGCTAAACCTATACCTCTTGTAGATGAAGTTACTAATGCTATTTTTTTATCTAAAAGTTTCATTACTGTATCCTCCTTATATTATAGTATATTAAATAAAATTAATATTGCTATAATTAATCAAAATTATTTTGAATATATAGTTCTATATTTTATAAAAAACACTATAACAATAATAAATGTTAAAACTTCTGTAATAGGCATAACATACCATATAGTTTCTTTTATAAACAATAAAGGAAGTACAAATATTAATATCCCGCTTATGATTAATCCTCTTGATATAGCAACTATAAAAGAACATGCAGGCTTCATTATGGACTGGAAATAATATGTTGAATACACATTAAAAGGCAAAATTAAAAACGATATAAAATAAGCTCTCATAATATTTTTTGATATAGACATTGCTTCTTCGGAAGGTTTCATAAATGCTTTCATTAGGAAGTCAGTATTAAAGTATGTAAATAAAGTAGATACTATACTTAATATTAAAGCTGTTATTATACTGCATTTTAATGCTGATTTTATTCTATCCATTTTGTCAGCCCCTAAATTTATTGATATTATAGGCTGAGATGCTTGTCCTATTGCATAAGCTGATGACTGAACTAATATATTAATATTTATTATAACAGAATAAACAGCCAAAGCAGGAGCACCAAAATATTTCATTATTTGATTATTAAACATTAAAGATAATATTCCCATTGCTATATCTATAAAGAATGTAGAAAATCCAATTGATACTATATTGTTTGATAATGATAAAAAATTATTTATTTTGGTAAATTGTAAAGTATTTTTCTTTGTAAATAAATGTGATATTAAAATAGAAGCAGTGATTATTTGTCATATGGCAGTAGCAAGACCAGCACCAAATATACCCATATCGCATACAAATACAAAGAAGTAATCGCCAAATACATTAAATATTCCTCCAGCTATAACAGCTACAGTGGCTTTTATAGGTGCATTATCATTTCTTAAATATGAAGCAAAAAACTGACTGAAAGCAAATGATGGAAGAATAATTTTTATTGGAAGGAAATATTTTTTAGCTAAATTTAATAATACATCATCAGCACCAAGAAAATAAAGTATATTATCTTCAAATAACAATGTAAATATCCAAACAATAGTAATTATAATAGATAAACCTATAAAAGATACTGTGAAAAATACATTTGATTTTTGATATTCTCCAGATCCTCTCGCTTTACTGAAAAGTACAGAACCTCCTATACCAAATAATAGGCCTATACTATAAATTACATTCCATATAGGTGCAAATACAGCTAATGCAGCAGCTCCATTATCTCCTTCATATTGACCAACCATAGCAACATCAACTATAGAGTAAATGGCAACAATTAAAGCACTTCCAAAACTTGCAGATAAATATTTCAAAAATATTTTTTTTACATCTGTTTTTAACATATCCATAAATAATACTCCTAAAAACTTTAAAAACAAAAAAGGTTGGATAAGAAATCTAATAATTAGACATCTTATCCAACCTTTGGTATTTTTATTTCCAATAAGTCCTCCGATGAACTTGCGAAATATTATAGTATAAATGGCGTAAAAGTCAAATTTTGTACTAATATTTTTGTTAAAATATCGTAAATAGTAACTTTTATTGTATAAGTAATGAAAATTGTTTATTGATATTTTTTATATAATATATTATATTAGTATAGTATAAAGTGTATTATTATAGAAATAAGAAGATAGAAAGTATGAAAAAGTTTTTATTTGTATTTATTTTAATGTTAATACTATCTGCATTAGCTTATTCTTTTCCATATAAGATGTATACAGGTATGACAGGAGCTTTACGTCTTGGCGGAACAGTTTATTTAAATAATGATAGAATAGGTACAAAGAAATATACTTTATCAAGTCCTATTATGATAAATTTTGGTATACTCAGAAATTTTGATATATTTGCAAGAGTTTTACCTCTTACATATATTCCGGAAGTAGGTGTCGGTGTTGAAGGAGAGCCTCAATTCTCTATAATGCCAAGATTCCAATTTTTCAATGGTTTTATAGGTGCTATTGAAGTATTATTTCCCGGATCATCTAAACAGAAATTCGGACTTAATCCTCAAATTCACTATTTAATAGGTTTGGGCGACTTCCTTACTATGTATGCCAATTTTGAACTTCCTATGTATTTTAATGATCCTAGAGGAGTAGTTGAATCTATTAGGCTTAAAACTGCTTTGGGAGTATATCCGGGTTCATTATTTGGTTTCTCACTTGCCGGTATATATTTAGAATATCATATAGCTTATGATTTTTATAATAGCGCGTTTTTATATCTTAATCATTTAGGATTGGGTATTTATTTAGTATTGAATAGTGATGCCAGTCTTTCATTGAACTTTACTCCATATTTGGAACAGCTAGCAAGCGGATTCTACTTTGGTATAGGAGCTTCTTTATCATATACCTTTGACTTTAATAGATTCATAAGATAATTAGTATTGACTTTTTTTAAGTTTTTATATAATCTACATTGATGATTAAATATTATATATTTTTATTTTTAATGATTACAAGTATGCTATATCCTATTGTTATAGTAGAAGAAAAAGTAAACAAGAAAAGTTTATATATGTGGCAGAATTTAGAATATTCTTTGTATTATACCGGAGATGCAGGAAAGTTTAAAGCTTCTGGTATAAATGAGAATGCTATAAGTGATTTTGAAGTTATTAATAAAAGAATAGAAACAGAAACTATACATAAAGATAGTGAAATTGCTACAATGAATTATAAAATTACATATACTTTAAAGCCTCTTAGAAAAGGAAAATTAAAAATACCGGAATTAGAAGCTACATACTATAATATAGAAAGAGGAAATAGTTTAGTACCTGAAGAACAATTAATTAAAGAATATAATATAAGAGTTTTTAGTTCTTGGTTTATAATAGTTATGGTAGGGCAATGGGTAATAATACTTCTTATTGCATTTTTGATTTATAAGTTTATAAGAGATCAATATAAATGGAATAAAAAAGCTTTTGATAGTAAAAAAATAAATTAATAATAAATTGAGATTAAAGGAAAGTTGGTATGGTAGAAAATAATTCTTTGCAGGCTATTTCTGAAGCCTCTAAAATGGCACTTGATGTTGTTCAAGCTATAAAAAATGAAATAAAGAAAGTTATTATCGGTCAGGAAAATATGATAGATAAACTTCTTTTGGGTATAATATGTGATGGTCATGTTCTTTTAGAAGGTGTTCCAGGACTTGCTAAAACTTTAACTGTTAAATCTTTGGCAAGCACAATAGATGCAACATACAAAAGAATACAGTTTACTCCGGATTTGCTTCCTGCTGATATAGTTGGAACAGAAATCTATGATATAAAAAATTCTGTTTTTGTGCCTAAACAAGGGCCAATATTTTCTAATATAATATTAGCCGATGAGATAAACCGTTCTCCAGCTAAAGTACAATCAGCATTATTGGAGGCTATGGGAGAACATCAGGTTACTATAGGCGATACAACTTATCAGCTTCCAGATGTTTTCTTGGTTCTTGCAACTCAAAACCCTATAGAACAGGAAGGTACTTATCCTTTACCGGAAGCTCAAGTTGATAGATTTATGTTAAAGGTTATAGTAAAATATCCTACAAAAAGCGAAGAAAAAACTATTATTAAAAATATGTCATCTTCAAAACCGGAAGAATTAAAGCCTATAACTACTATAGAAACTATAGAAAAATTAAGAAAATTAGCAGTTCAAATACATATAGAAGAAAGACTTTTAGATTATATAGTAAATATTATAGATGCTACTAGAAATCCTAAAGAATATAATCTTCAATCTGAATATATAGAATACGGAGCTTCACCAAGAGCTGGTATATATTTAACTAAAGCAGCAAAAGCAAATGCTATGATGCAGGGAAGAGGTTTTGTAATGCCTGAAGATATAAGAGCTGTTGCTTATGAGATATTAAGACATAGAATAAGCGTGAGTTATGAGGCTCAGGCTGAAAATATTAACAGCGATATGATAATAGAGAATTTATTAGCTAGTATAAATGTGCCTTAAAAAATAATCAATTGTTTTTTTAATAAAAAGCCTATATATAAATTATTTTATATATAGGCTTAATTTTTTAATTTCTTTTTGATAAATGTAATTGTATATTTTATATTAAAAATATTATATTAATTATTAATATTTAATAAAATCATAATAAACATAAGCATAAACCTCCTTAATTTTTTATGTTTTGTTTATTATGTATATTGTTAGACGAATTAAACTTTAAAAAGTTCCCAAATTTAAAATAAAAAATAATATTTTTATAAATAACATTCAATATTTATTTCTTTTATAATATCATTATTTATATAATATATAATTCCAAATTTATCGCTGAAATAAGTTTTATTACTTGGTATTGTACAAATATTTTTTAATGTATTATTGTTTAGATTATATATATTGATATTATTGTTTTTTGAATCTAATGCTATTAAATTATCTCTATAATAATATAATTTTCCATGCACTTCATTATATTCATCTAAACTAAATAAATTGGCATTAATAGATTTATAGATTTCTAAATATTTATATTCATTATTGTCGCTGTTATCTATTTTTATATCATCTATATTGTAAAATCTTAATTGATTATAAATGAAATCTTCATCATCAAAATTTGTATTATCACAAGCCAAAACAAATATTTTATTATTTATAAAAGTTAAAGGTCTGTCCCAATTATAACCACTTATATATTCATTAACAATATCTACTTGGCATTTCTCATATTCTTTCAAAAACTCTTCAATATTAAAATAACTTATACAGTCAACAGGATTCCATATCCAGCCATTAGAAAGAAAATGTTTATAATCCTTAGATACTAATAAATTGCTATGAAAATAATCTATTGAAAATTTTTCCTCATCTCTATTTGTATCGGTTATCATTTTCTTTGTTTTTAAATTCATTATATCAAGAGTATTCCATTTTGTTTGTGTAATAAGATGTATTTCATTATTAATAATACAAAATTCATTTGAATAGCTTGATACATCAGAATGATAATCTTCCCTTTTTAAATTTATAGTTTCAAATGTTTCTATATTTACTACTGAAGAATTTAATCCTCTTTCTTCAGTGATGCAAATATATGGATACATTAATTTTAAAACTATCATTTCTTTTTTAGAATTTATATTTTCTAGTTTTATTAATTCATCATATTTATTTTCTTTTTTATTGTATTTTATGAGAGTAGAATCGTCTGTGAATAAAAAGTATTCATCTATGTTGTTATCGTTTAGTATTATAGTGTCTATCATAATTTTTTATCTTTATAATTTTTTAATATTATATAATATATACCAAAAATTTTTAACTTTGTCAACCGATGTACTTTATGTAAATGTTATCTACTTTTTTGCCGCACAAAAAAGTAGCAAAAAACGCAATTACTAGAACTTTATATAAAATATATACTTATTAAATATATGACATAACCTAAATTTAGACAATAAATGCAGGCTTTTTGGTTCTTTGTGCCAACAAAAGAACTGGGGGTTGGGGCAAAGCCCCAAATATAAAAAATAAAATTATATTTTATTTTTGACAAAGTATAGTTGTTTAGGTATATACTAAGAATTTTTAAGTTTGTCAATTTTTTTATTGTTCTTTTTCCCGCCGCATACGCTCTGCGGACTTCGTCAAAGAACTTTATATCCTCGATAAACTCGGATACGCTACGCGAAAGTTAATTACAAAATTAGTACTAAATCATACTAAATTATGTTTTGATATATTAACTTTTTGTAAGAGTATTTAATCTTCATGAATTATTAAACATAATAATAAAAAACTAAATTGCTTGACAAAATAATACTTTGCTTTATATTTTTTACAGTTAGGTAAATAATAAAGGATAAGGAAATAAAATGTCATACTTTGAAGAAGGTGTAAAATTATTTAGAGAAGGTCAATATAAAAATTCAATAGAATTATTGAATAAGGCTTTAGAAGAAGATTCTAATAATTCAGAAATATATAATTATTTAGGACTATCTAAACAGGCTTTAGGATTTTATGAAGAAGCTATTAAGGATTATGATAAAGCTATTGAAATAGATGAAAATTATTCAGAACTTTATTATAACAGAGCTAATTGTAAATGTAATCTAGGTTTTTATGAAGAAGCTATAAAAGATTATGACAAGACAATAGAATTAGTACCAACTCATTCAAAGGCTTATGATGACAGAGGATTTGCTAAAGGTAATTTAGGATATTATGAAGAAGCTATAAAAGATATTGATAAATCTATTATTTTAGATAGTAATAATATTGATGCATACAGCGATAGAGCATTTATAAAACTTATTTCAAAAAAATATATTGAAGCAATAGAAGATTATAAAAAAGTATTAGAATTAGATGACACAGATATATACGCTTATAATGGAATAGGCGATGCAAAAAGAAGTATGGGATTGTATGAAGAAGCTATTAATTATTATAATAAAGTTTTAGAAATCTCGCCAGCTAATAGTGCTTATGCCTATAATAATAGAGGGGCATGCAAAAATGGTTTAAAACTTTACAATGAAGCCATAATAGATTTAAACAAAGCCATAGAAATATACGATGAATATACTGATGCTTACAATAATAGAGGAATATCAAAATATAATTTAGGTTTGTATAAAGAAGCTATTGGAGATTTTGATAAAGCTATAGAACTTTCTCCTCAATATTTTTATGCCTATAATAATAGAGGCAATGCTGAAAGCAGCTTGGAATTATATGAAGAAGCTATAAAAGATTTCGATATGGCTGTAAGTATAGAACCTTCTTATGTTGAAGCATATTATAATAGAGCTGTTGCAAAAAATAATATGGAATTGCATGAAGAAGCTATAAAAGATTATGATAAGGTTATAGAATTTGACAATCATCATATAGATGCTTATTATAATAAAGCACTTTCTTATTATTATTTATCAAACTATCAGGAATCTATAAAGAATTATGATAAAGTTATAGAGCTTAGTCCAAATTCTGCTGATGCCTATAATAATAGAGGATTTGTAAAATATATTATAGGCAAATATGAAGAAGCTATAAAAGATTATGATAAGGCTATAGAAATAGATCCTAATTATATCAAAGCTCAATTAAATAAAGAAGAAGCAATAAAAAAAATTAATCATTAATAATTATGAAATTATGAGATTTTTTTATTGTAATTAAATAATGTTTATTTTGACAAAAATATTTTATAATGTATAATTTATTAGAAGAATATTTTTATTTTGTTCTCTAAAGGAAGAAACTATGAAAGAAATTTTAGCACTTTTAGAAGATGAAGATGCTGAAAAAAGATTAGAGGCTCTTGATGAGTTGGCAAAAAATGTAGATAATTCCGATAAAACAGTTGTAATTAAAGCATTGAAGCCGCATATATTAGATTGGGACGAAAATGTTAGGCTTAGAGTGGCTCAAGTATTAAAATTGTATACAGGACAATAATTATGGGAAGAATAATATCTTTTTCTAGCGGTAAAGGTGGTGCGGGCAAAACTTTATGTTCAGTTAATTTTTCTGCAGAACTAGCTTCTAGGGGATATAAGGTCTTAGTATTTGATATAGATATTAACTGTTCTAATGTTTTTATCTTATTACATGTTAAGCCGCAATCCAAATTACAGGAATATTTTGAAGGTACTTTAACATTAAAAGAATGTGTTATAAGAAGTGAATATGGTATAGATGTTATAAGTGCCGGCGTTAATATACAAAGATTTGTTCAATTTGAAAATGATTTCAATTTATCTAATTTGGCAAAAGATTTGAAAGTGTTAGCAGAAGAATATGATTATGTTATTATAGACTATGCTGCAGGCATAACACAGCCTATGATGCGTTTCTATGAAATGTCTGATGATATAATATTAGTGGCAAATCCGGAAATAACAGCCCTTACAGATCTTTATAGACTTATGAAAATGATCTATGTTAATAATATGACAGATAAAATGTATTTAATAGTTAATAAAGTAAAAAACATAGATTGGGCTATCAATTTATATAGAGAAGTTAAAAAAGTAACATCAAAATTTTCTCTTGATATTAATTTAGTACTTTTAGGACCGGTTTTATTTGATGAAGAAAAAGTAATGATATCAGTACAAAAAAGAACTCCTATTATAATACTTTATCCTAAAACTCCTATAAAGGGTGGTTTTTCATTAGCAGTTACCAGATATTTATATGACATAGGTGTTATGAAAGATGAAAATGCAAGGGAAAAAACCTTCTCTGATTTCTTCTAATTAAAATCATTATATGGTTGTTTTTTGTTTGACTTTAATTTAATAGTGTAATATATTATTATTATGAGTTTATATTTTGTAATTAAAAATATTATAGCGATCGCATCGCATCGCATCGCATCGCATCGCATCGCATCGCATCGCATCGCATCGCATCGCATCGCATCGCATCGCATCGCATCGCATAAAAAATATAATTTTTATAAATTATGGAGCTATTTATTATGATATCTAGTTCCATAGTATATTTGTGCATTTTTCTTTGTTCAATCTTGAATTTCTTTTTTTTGAATAATAATGTTTCTCTATATCTTAATATAATTATTAAAAATTATCTTCATTTGGATTTTTATTATGTTTTATAATGATTATGAACATTTTATTAATAAAATAGTATGGTTTATTCCTTCAAAAAAACATAGAGATAATTTTAGAAAAATTTTATATGATATAGTTAATTCTATGTATAAATTAGAATATATTGTTGATAGGTTAAATATAAAAGATGACAAAAAAGGTATGATTATAATAGAGTCTGCTGGCGGTTTAGCAGATCAATTTGGAAAATATATTCTTGGTGAATCAATAAAAAGAAATTATAATTTTAATATAAAATATGATCTTACATGGTTTAGAACACATCATAAAGATATTGATGGTAAGCATGAAAGGCCATTTGAGTTATTAAAATTATGTCCTGATATTAGCTATGATATAGCTACAGAAGATGAAGTATTCTGTTATAAAGCATGTTTTGGCAATATGGTAAAAGAATATTTTAATTATGATATAAATCATATTTTATCAACTAAAAAAAATATATATCTTAATGGTTATCCTAAAATTCTTGATATAAATGTTGATGATGTAGTTAAAGATATAGATTTAGATAAATATCATTTTAAAAGTCTTATAGGAGAAAATTTATCATTGTATAATGAATTAAAAAATAATTTTTCTATCACTATACATGCAAGACTTGGAGATAGTCATGTTATGACAGAATTTAAAACTATATTTAATTCAGATTATAATGAATATGCTAGTTATTTTATAAAGTCGATAAATTATATTTACAATAAATTTAAAGATAATAACCCTAAATTTTTCTTTTTTTCAGATGATATAAATTGGGTTAATGACAATGTAATATCCAAATTAGATAAAAATATTCCATTTAAGATAAATGAAGAAAAAAATCCTCCGCATTTAGATGTTTATTTAATATCAAGTGCTAAACATCAGATTATATCATTAGGAGGATTTGGAAATTTAGCAAGTTTATTCAATAAAAATAAAGATAAAATAGTTATTAGACCTGATGATTTCCAGTCATTAATAAATAATTAAATTCTATTAATACATATATATTTTTAATAAAAATAAAATTATATGATTTTTTCTGTTAAAATATTTCTACATAATATAAGAAAAGAAGTTGTTTAAATTTGACAAATATAAATAATATTGGTAAACTATTAATATAATGTAATAGGAGGTATATGCTTGTATGAGTAAAAATATCGTTATCACTATAAGTAGAGAATTTGGAAGCGGCGGAAGATATATAGGGGAGATGGTTGCTAAAAAATTAGATATACCTTTTTATGATAAGGCCATAATAGAAATGGCATCAGATAAAACAGGTTTTTCTCCAGACTATATTAAAGAAAATGAGCAAAAATTGACAGGTGCTTCTTTATTTAATTTTGCAATAACAGGTTCTTATGCTGGAAATATGGTGTTTGGTAACGGAGAATCTTTACAGGATACTATGTTTTTTGCTCAAAGCAATGTTATTAAAGAAGTAGCTTCAAAACATTCTTGTGTTATAGTTGGAAGATGTGCTAATCATGTTTTAGAAGGAATGGATAACTGTATAAATATATTTATTTATTCAGATATGGAAAGCAAAATCAAACGTGCAGTTAATGAATATAAATTGGATAGTGCTAATATTGAGAAAATTCTTAAAGACAGAGATAAATTAAGGTCCAAACATTATAATTATTATACAGGTAAGAATTGGGGAGATGCTAGAAATTATCATGCTTGTTTAAATAGTGATTTTATAGGCATTGATAATACTATAGATATAATAGAAAAAATAGCAAAAGCTAAACTTGATAGTTAAGGATTGTTATGAAAATAATAGCTGACTTACATACTCATACATTAGTGAGTGAACATGCATACAGTACAGTTAATGAAATGGTGCAATCAGCTAAAGAAAAAGGTTTTTTGGCTTTAGCTATAACAGATCATGGACCTGCAGCAAGTGATGGTGCTAAGTCAGTTCATTTTAAAGCTATGCATAATTTACCTAATCATATTGATGGTATAAGACTTCTTAGAGGTTGTGAGGCAAATATAATAGATTATAGCGGAAAATTAGATTTAAGTGTTAATGTGCTTAATTATTTAGATTTTGTTATAGCTTCTTATCATGAAGATGCTATACAGCCTCTTACTGTAAAAGACCATACTAATGGATATGCTGAAGTTGTTAAGAATGCTGATGTTGATTGTTTGGGTCATGTCGGAAATCCAAAATTTTCATTTGATATCGAATATATAGTCAAATTGTGTAAAGAATATAATAAACTTATAGAAATTAATTCATCATCTTTTAAAGTAAGAGCTGGAAGCGGCCCTGTATGCAGAGAAGTTGCTTTGGCTTGTAAAAAATATGAAACTACTATTGTGGTAACTTCTGATGCTCATTCTATGTATAAAGTTGGTGATCATAAAGATTCTATAGATTTATTAGAGTCTATTAATTTTCCTGATAAACTTATACTTAATACAGATTATGATAGATTGATGGATTATCTTAATATAGAAAAATAGTAATATTTTAGTTCATTAATATATAATAATATAAAAAATATTTTTTTTATATTTTATATATGTAAAAATATATGGTTTTATAATTAATGATCTAATAATTTTTTTATTATTATCTATTTTTATTGAATATGTGATTATAGTATTGTTTTATGCAATAAATAGTACTATACTTATAATTGTTAATATTTTAAGCTGGTGTTTTATGTTTGATATCATTATTAAAAATATAGGTTCATTAATAACTGCTCAAGGTACTAATAGTTTATCCGGTAAGAATCAAGGTAAAGTTCAAGTTTATAGCGATGTTTCTATAGGTATAAAAAATGGTTTAATAGAATATATCGGAGAAGCTCCTACAGAAAAAGCTAAAAAAACAATTAATGCTAATGGTGCCTTAGTAACTCCTGGTTTGATAGATTGTCATACACATTTTATATACGGCGGTTCACGTGAAGAAGAAATGTATAATATCATTACTGGTCATATGAGCTATTCTGAAATAATAAAATCAGGATACGGGATACTTTCAACAGTAAATGATACTAGAGAACAGACAGAAAATACTCTTTATAAAAAATCAATACCTATATTAGATAGTATGTTAAGACATGGTACCACAACCGTAGAGGGTAAAAGCGGTTACGGATTAACATTAAAAGATGAAATAAAGATATTAAATGTTATGAAAAAATTGAATGATAATCATAAGATTAGCATAATATCTACATTTATGGGCGGACATGTAATTCCAAATGAATATAAAAATGACAGATCTGCTTATATAGATTTAATATGTAATGAAATGATACCAGAAATATCAAAATTAGGTCTTGCAGAATTTTGTGATGTATTTTGTGAGGATTGCGGACTTAATATGGAAGAAACAGATACGGTATTAACAGCAGCTCAAAAATATAATATGGGTATAAAAGTTCATTCAGATCAATTAGAAACTAGCGGAGGTTCTTATTTAGCGGCAAGATTTAATGCTATAAGTGCTGAACATTTGATTATGGCAGATGATATGTCTATACAAACAATAAAAAAACAAGGTGTAATAGCTGTACTATTGCCTAATGCTTCTTTTTATTTGGGAATGCCTTATGCTAGAGCCCGATATATGGTTGAATGCGGCATACCTATTGCAATAGCAACAGATTATAATCCAGGCTCCAGTCCAACTTTAAATATGCAGTTTATTATGAAATTAGCATATATAATATACAGATTAAACCCAGAGGAAATATTGAATGCAGTAACTATTAATGCTGCTTGTGCTCTTAATAGGGGAAAGGAGATAGGAACTATTGAAATTGGTAAAAAGGCTGATATTGTAGTGTGGAATTCAAAGAGTCTTCATTTCTTGCTTTATACTTTGGATAATAATTTGTGTAATATGGTTTTTAAATCAGGAGAGTTGGTTTACAGCAAATCAGAAGTCTAAGTAAAATTATATTAAATTAATTTACATTTAATCTACATAATGTTTCTTTGTATAGTATTATTAATAAGGGTATAAAAATATTATTTGTACTTGACAATTTACTTTTATTTGATTATATTATATAAATATACGTATATATCTCTGTACGTTTTTAGATTTATGAAGGGAGAATTATATATTAAATATAATGGAAGAAGAATTATTTTCTAGGAAGGAGTCTGTTAAGGATATTTTCAATATTATTGAAAATAAATTAAAAAGAGGCTTATTTAATGAATCTATGGAAGATTTTGACAGAATTATGTCTATGGATTTTGAAAGCCCTAATTTATATGAAAATATATCCTGCGTTAAGTTTTGGATTAACAGACTTGATAAATTTAAAAGTGTAGAGAGAAATTGCGTAGAATATTGTAAACTTTTAGATTCTACATATAAGAAATTCAGTATTTTTGTAGTAAGTAAGTCTTATGATGAGAATCTGGTAGCAATTAACGCTATACATTATTATGTCTATAATAAAACTATAGAATTAATAATGGAAAGAAACACTGATGATATTGAAAGCACGGAGGAACTGCATTTACTTTCTAATGCTTTTATAGAGTTAAAGGATTATTCTAGAGCATTAAAATCTTATGAATATTTAAATACAATAGAGCCTTATAATTCAAAAACACTAAGCTTTATTGCTATGATTTATAATATATTAGGCGATGAAAAAAAGTGTAAATTGTATATAAGAGAGGCATTGTTCTATGATCCTTTAAGTATAGAATTTGAAAATATTAGCTTAGAAATATTGAGAGAGATTAGAGACATTATAATAAAAAGAGGTGTTCATAATAATAGTCAAGAAGAAATAATACTTTGGATGAGTGCTTATGGTGAGCTTATGAATATACTAGATGTGAAAAGACCTTTGAGCGAAAAGGAGGAATTTGATTTGAGGAAAAGGATATCTAGGTTGGAAGCTGACTATAGAAAGCTAAAGTTAAGAGAAATTACTGCTCCTAAACTTTTGGCTTCTTATGCATTTTTGACAACATATCTTATTATGAGACAGAATGATTCAGATGTTGAAGAAGTGAAGGTATGGGGCAGAAAAATGGCTATGATAGACAAGGACTTGCTACAATACTATATAAAAATATTAGATAAGGAGTGATAACTATGTCAGAAGCTCTACAAAAATTGGAAAATATATTCTCAGAAGAAACATTTACTAGAAAGCCATTACTTAATTATACAACTAAATACTTTTTTGATTTAGCTGCTGTAATTAATGAAATAAATGATACTAATGATATAAATGCTGCTATAGAAACTGCTAAATTACAATTAGATAAAAATTCTAATCATATATCAGCATTGTATGCTAATGGACTTTTGCATTTAAAAATACAAAATTATACAGACGGCAGTTTAGATAGACTTTTAGGTATTTTTAAAAATGCTAAGAAGTGGAATATTGTTGAATTTATTGCACAGAAAATTTTAGATGAATATTATGAATGCGATTATGCTTTAAGATATTTGGCTAATTATTATCAAAACACTAATAGAGAAGCAGAGGCTTTAGAAATTTGGGAAAGACTTATACGTTTTGATGTTTCAAATCCGGAACTACCAGAAAAAATAGCTCATACCAAAGAAATGGCTGGAGATATTAATAGTGCTGTACATTATTATAAAATTGCTTTTGAAAGAAATCTTTTAAGAGAAAGAAGCAATGCTGAAAGTGATATAAAAAAAGTATTGCAGTATGAACCTGACAACTATAATTATTTATTAAAACATGAAAACGCTTTAAAGGCATTGGTTGATTCTAATATAATGATAGATGTTTGGAAAATCATATTTTTCTATTACTTAGAAAATAATAAATATAATGAAGCATTGAAAACTATAAAGAATTTGCTTAATTATGAACAAAATATAGTAGCTCAAAATAATAAAAAAGCTAAATTCTTTAGACATAGACTTGTAGATGTTTATAAAGCATTATATCCTAATCATACGCTTTTTGAAAAAATAGAGGAAATATCTTCAATAACTAATGTTAATAAAAAACCTAAAGAATGTATAGAAATATTTGAAAAATATATACAATATGATGTTGATAAATATGTTATTCATAGAAATTTCGGAGTAGGTAAGATTAAAGCTATTGATATAAATTTCTTAATGATAAAATTTGTATCTCAAGAAGATGTTAGAAAAATGACATTTGATATGGCTATACAATCTCTTTCTACTTTGCCTAGCGATGATATAAATGTTTATAAAGCATATAGATTAAATGAGATAAAGAAAATAGCAGAAGAAAATCCTACAGAACTTTTAACTATTATATTGAAGTATAAAAAAACTATTACAACAAAAGATTTGAAGCAGGAACTTACTTCTCAGCCAGCTGTAGTTGTTCCAGAGGCTTCTTATACTAAATGGTTGGAAACTGCTAAAAAATCTGTTAGGGCATCTACTACTGTTAAATTAGATAAAAATACTTTCCTTTATAATGAAGAAGCTGAAACTTATGATGCTGAATGTTTATCTAAATTTAATAATACAGATGATTTCTTTGAAAGATATCAAATATATATGGAATATTTAACTTATACTCCTAATTTGAATTCTGATGAAGCTAGAGAAATGAATGATTACTTTGTTAAAATTTCTAAAGACAAGAAATCACCTAATGATGCTAGAATAGTAAGTACTATATATTTAAGAAGTCAGTCTGATTATGATAAAGATATACCAGTTCTTGCAGATATAGTTAAGGATATAGATGATTACACTCATGTTTATGAGATATTGCCTTCTTCTAACTATAGAGAGAAATTTATTAAAGCTATTTGGGACGGAAGAAAAGATGATTATTACAATATAATATTAAAGATATTGTATTCTTCTCAAGTAAAAAATACTTATCTTATAGTAAACAAATTATTTGCTGACGGTAAAGTTGATTTATTGGCAAAAACTATAGATGATATTTTCCTTCATTATAGAGAATATCCTGATGCATTCGTATATTTTGCTCAGAAGATATTAGACGGTGAATATTATGATGATATAGAAGGCGATATTAAGATAAATAAAAATTCTCTTATGATAGGTTTATTGAGTATTATGCCTCACTTATCAAAAATGGTTGATAAGAAAGAAACTTCTGCTCAAGCTAGAAAACTTTTGAAGGTTGTATATGATTTAGTATTTGATAAGGCTTATTTACTTAAATTTATAGAAAATGAGTCTGAAGAAGATGTTAAAATTATATTCAGCGAATTCCAAAAATTAGTAAACTTAGAGCAGCATTATAAAACAGATATAATATCAGCTGTTATTAAACGTTTCCCAGATTGGAAAATATAATTCTGTCATAATAAAAATATATATAAAGGGTTTTACTGTAAAGTGAAGCCCTTTTATTATATCTTTATATTTTCTAAAACTTTTATAAAATTTAATCTTATTAATATAATAAATACTAAAAATATAATACTGAATAATATATACATAATATCTTTCATTTTTATGAATGATTCATATAATCTTGTCTTTTTATAAGGTGCACTATATCCTCTTACTTCCATAGCTACAGCAGTTTTTACTGATGATTGTATAGCTAAAATAACTATTGGTATAAAAAGATTTGCTATATTAGATATTTTTTCACCTAATGACATTAATTTATAATCCAATCCTCTAGCTTTTTGAGCCTTTCTTATTCTTAAAGCCTCATCTTTTATAAGAGGTATGAATTTTAAAGATAATGCTATTATAATACTGATACTTTCTATTGGGATTTTCAAATATTTTAAAGGATAGAATATTTTTTCAATGGCAAAACCTATATCCATTATGTCCATAGAAGATAATGTAACTGCTGCCAATATGATTATACCGAATAGTCTGAAAGTTGTATTTGCTATGTATCCTATATCTCTGCCTATAAGAAAATAGTTTATAAGTATAATTGATAGTAATAACCATATAGAAGCTAAAAATATTTTTAATATATTTTTTATATTTACACCTATAATAATTACATGCATCAATATTGCTGCAGCACAAAATATAGTTTGATTAATATTATTCATTACTATTAAAGATACAGCAAGGAATAATGTTGATAAGAAGATTGTTCTTGGATCAAATTTTTTAGTCATGATTATACTCTTTTAATAAAATAATTTTTGTATTAATTCATTTGAATTGGATACTTCATCAATATTTTTAATTCCTAATTTTTTTAATTCTTCTATATATTTATAAATTTCCGGTTCTATTAAGTTATATTCTTCTAATACTTTTTTTGAGAATAATAAATCTTTTGGTTTTCCTGATATATATTTTTTATTTTTATTTATGATGAAAACATTATCACCAAATTCTATAATATCATCTAGTATATGAGAAGATTGTATAATTGTAATTTTAGAGTTTTTATTTAATTCTTTTATAGTTTTCATAAATATATTTTTGCTTTCAAAATCAAGACCTGCAGTAGGTTCATCTAAGAATAATATTTTTGGAGAAGTTATTATTATAGAAGCTAATGCTATAGTTCTTTTTTGACCTCCGCTTATTTCAAAAGGAGATGCTTTTAATATTTTTTTATCTATATTTAATATTTCTAAAGTTTCTTTTAATTTTTTAGTTATTTCTTTACTGTCTAATTTATTTCTTTTTAGATTAAAAACTATTTCTTCTCTTACTGTATTATTAAAGAATTGTTTATCAGTGTATTGAAGCATTATGCCAGATGATTGTCTGAACTCTTTTAAATTATTTTTATTGTTTAATGTTTTACCGTCAAATAATATTTCACCGGATATTTTTTTTATAAGAAGACATATAGTTTCAAGAAGTGTAGATTTACCGCTTCCTGACACTCCGGCTAAAAAATGAAATTTACCGCTTTCAAAATCAGCATTCAAATTTTCTATGATTATATTTTTTTCTTTTTTATTTATTATGTATCCGGCAGTTAAATTTTTTAAAGATATTTCCATATATTTTCACAAACCTTTTTATAATCAAAAATGTATTCATCTATTAATATATTTTTCTTTTTATATAATTCATAAGCTAATTGAAAATTGATAGGCATATTAAGTTTATGAAATTCATCATTTTTTATTAATGCATTTACAAATTCATTTGCAGAACCATTAAAAGATACGGCACCATTATCCATAAATACAACCTCATTACAATATTCTATTTCATTTATATGATGCGTAACTATTATTATAGTTGTACCCATTGAATGTATTTTATTAAGAACTTCAATTACTTTCATTCTATTTTCAGCATCAAGCATAGAAGTTGGTTCATCTAATACTAGAATTTTTGGATTTAATACAAGAGATGAAGCTATGCAAAGTCTTTGTTTTTCTCCGCCTGATAATGAATGCACTTTATCTTTTCTTTTATTTGATAATCCTACTATTTCTAAAACTTCATCTATTTTTTTATTCATTTCTTTGCTTGGTACAGAATAGTTTTCCATAGCAAATGCAATATCAAGTTCTATAGTATCAGCAACTATTTGATCATCAGGATTTTGAAATACTAAACTAGCTATTTTATATATTTCAGATGTATTTTCATTTATATCCATATCAAATATTTTTATTTTGCCTTTATTTGCTTTTTCTATACCGAACATAAGTTTTATTAATGTAGATTTTCCGCTTCCATTTTTTCCAAGCAATGCTAAATAACTATTTTCATTTATTGTGAGATTAAGATTTTCTATGAAATTATTATCATCATCTTGAATATAAGAAAAGCATACATTTTCAAATTCAACAGCTTTATTCATTATAAAGTTCCTATTTATAAATCAAAAAAATATTAGGGCTTTAAAAAATAAAACCCTAATATTTTTTTATTGAAATTATTTTAAATAATCATCAACATCATAAAACGGTATATCTATATTATTTTCTTTTAAAATAGATTTAAATATTTCCATAAATATACCGCTTTCATTAATCATTTTTACTCTTGATGTTATATCTTCTTTATCTTTGTATATTCCAATTTCGCCTTCCCAATCAGCAGAGCAAGTTAAATTAACTCCGCAGCTTGGACTCCCTGCTATTCCATATACTCCTATTATCTCATAACCATTATCAATATATTCTTTAATTGTATTAACAAATGAATTAAGAGTTTCTATTGTATATTTTTTATATCCGCAATTACAGAATTGTTCTTTTACATGTCCCCATCTTTTTAATCCGTAACATTCAGTTTCAGGACAAGGCAATTGTAATATGCCTATATTATCTTCAAATAATTTTTTCACAAAAGGAAGAAATACATTCATATCTTTGTATTCTCCTTTTACAACAGCATTTTGATTTAATATGCAATGAGATAATATAGCCAGTCTTTTAGATCTCTTCATTTTCTAAACTCTCTTTAGATGATTTTTCCATCTTTTGAGCTAAAAGTTTTTTATTTGTAGTTATTTTTGATAATAAAGAATTTGGTATTCTTAAAATTATAATGTATGCTATTATACAAGATAAAGGCTTATCTATAATATTGGATATTATTCTAGGTATGAATGCAGAAGTAAATATTTTCTGACCGCTTTGAATTAAGAATCCTGTCATAATATCCATTGTTCCTCCAGCTAAACCTCCGTATAATATTACTGTTATAGGAGTTCCAACCAAAGGAGCAGCAACAGCAAGTATTACACCTGTTATAATAGCAGTATGAATTTTGAATCCAAATTTAACAGATATTAATCCAACTATTATACCTATCATCATATTAACTATGGCATAAGGCAATTCAGCAGGATTGTTTAACATAGAAGTTATTAAATTTGTAACAAATCCAGTGATAGCACCATAAAGAGGCCCTAATACTGCACCGCTTAATACTGTACCCATTACATCAAAAAATACGAATGGGATTTTCAAATGTGATGCTATAAATGATAGCACTATATTTAAAGCTACACCTATAGCACAAAAACTTAATGAATATGCTTTTGTTTTCATGTTATTTATCCTTTATTTTTAAAAAATTAAAATACTAATTAATGATATTCAATAGAAAGAATATAGATATTGTTTTTTATATAGACAACCTGTCTATGGTATTTATATTAACTGAGGAAAGTGGTATTGATTAATGAAATGCATATTTTGTGATAATGATAAAATATTCATAATAATTAATACCCTTATTGACTAATTTTTCGGTGCAATAATATAATCTAGGTAATAAAAAGTCAATAGTTTATAAAAAAATTGTAAAGTATTATAGCATTATTATGAATAGTAGTGTATAATACATTCAAATTTTTTAAATGGATAGGATTATGAAATTAAGATTATCAAAAAGAGCATTACAAGAAGATTTTCAGGGCAGTTTTGTAAAAGCTATTTTAGAGGTAGCAGCAAAAGGTAATTTGATATCATTTGCAGGAGGATTGCCTAATCCAACATCTTTCCCAGTTGAGGAATTAAAGGCTGCATCTATTAAAGTACTAGAAACAAAAGGTACTTATGCTTTGCAGTATAATAGTGCAGAAGGTTATAAGCCATTAAGAGAGTTCATTGCTAATAGGTATAAAAAGCAAGGTGTTAATGTTAATGCAGATGACATTCTCATTACTAATGGTTCTCAGCAAGCTTTGGATATTATTTCTTCATGTCTGTTAGATCCTGGTGATACAGTTCTAGTTGAAGATCCTTCATATTTAGCAGCATTACAGTCATTTCATTTATATAATCCTAGTATTAAAACTATTGATTTGAACGAAGATGGTGTTGATATAGAACAATTAAAAGAATCTATGGGTAAATATGATCATAAATTCTTCTACGCTGTTCCTAACTTTCAAAACCCAACAGGAATAACTTATACTAATGCTATTAGAGAAAAAATGGCAGAAATTATGAAAGGTAAGGATACATTCTTTATTGAAGATAACCCTTATGGAGAATTAAGATTTAAAGGCGAGCATCAAAAATCTTTATATACATATTTAGGAGAACAGGCTATACTTTTAGGTACATTCTCAAAAACAGTTGCTCCTGGACTTAGAATAGGTTGGATTGTTTGTTCTGTTAAAGAGTTAATGCAGAAAATGACAGAATATAAACAGCTTATAGATATGCATACAAGCACATTTGCTCAAGTTGTTGTTAGTCAGTATTTTGAAGATAATGATTATGATGCACATATAAAGAAAATTATAGACTTATACGGAAGACAATGCGGTTATATGTTGGAAGCTATGGATAAATATTTTCCAGATGATATGCATTGGACTCACCCAGAAGGCGGTATGTTTGTATGGGTTACTTTACCAAAAGGAATAGATGCTGTTGAATTCTATAAAAAAGCTGCTGATGAAGGTGTTGCAGTTGTACCTGGTGAGCCTTTCTATGAAGCTAAAAGAGGTTTGGGTACATTAAGATTAAATTATACTAATTCTAAACCTGAAGATATTGATAAAGGTATTTCTATACTAGCAAAAGTTATACAGGAAATGCGTAAATAAAATAATAAAATAACAAAAAATATTATAAGCAGCTTATAAAAATAGGCTGCTTTTTTATTTGTTTTATTTTTCAGTATATACTGAAAATTTTTAAGTTTGTCAACTGATGCACTTTATATAAATGTTATCTACTTTTTTGTCGCACAAAAAAGTAGCAAAAAACGCAATTGCTAGAACTTTATATTTTAAGAATATGTATCAAATATGGTATAATACCCTGATTTTAGGTTAAAAATGCAGTTCTTCGCGAAGCGTATCCGAGCCTGTTGAGGATATAAGGTTCTTTTATACCAATACTTACAGTACTTCCTTCGGTCGTAAAAGAACTGGGGTTCGGGGCAAAGCCCTGAAAATATTTTAAATTAAAAAATTATTTTGACAAAGTTAAAAATTTTTAGTATATACCTAAACAACTATATTTTGTAAAAATAAAATTATAGTTGTTTTTGGTATTTAGTACTTGAGTATTTATGTATGACATGTGGTTAGAAACAATAAAAAATAATAAAATTTTAAGTACAATATTATTGAAAATACATTAAAAACTTATATGTATTTCTTATTATCCTATAATTTATAACACTTGAAAAAATATTAATAGCCTATATAATATTTCAAACAATTTTTTTAAATCGGAGAATTTTATAAATGCAGTCAACAATGCCATATATGAATATTATAATAGCTGTTTGTGCGGTTATTATTGTTTTAGTTTTATTAATTGTAGTTTTGAAGAAAAAATCTAAGAAGCCTAAAGTATCTTTAACAAGCTCTAAAAGTAAATTTTCTTTATCATCATTATTTAATACTTCATCAATCAATGATGAATTTTTTGCAAGTTTAGAAAGCACATTGATAACAGCTGATGCAGGTGTAGAAACAACAAAAGATATAATTTCAAAATTAAGAGAAGTAGTAGAAAAAGAAAATATTAAAGATCCAGCAGAAGCTAAAAAACATTTAAGAGAAATTTTAAAATCTAAATTCATATCTAAAAAAATAGAATTAAAAGATAAAAATATATTATTTATAGTGGGAGTTAATGGGGTAGGTAAGACAACTTCAATAGCTAAACTAGCTAATATATTAAAACAAGATCATAAAGTTATATTGGCAGCAGCAGATACATTCAGAGCAGCAGCTATAGAACAATTAGAAGAATGGGCTAATAGACTTTCTGTTACTATAGTTAAGGGACAGCAAGCTGGAGACCCTGCTAGTGTATTATTCTCAGCTTTAGATAAAGCTAAGGCAACAAATGCTGATGTAGTTATAGTTGATACTGCAGGAAGATTCCATAATCAGGAAAATTTAGTAAGACAGCTTGAAAAAATGAAAAAGATAGCTACAGAAAGATTTACAGAGTTTAATTTTATTCCAATATTAGTATTAGATGCCAATGTAGGACATAATGGTATAGAACAGGCAAAAGTATTTACTAATGCTTTAGATATACAAGGAGCTATAGTTTCAAAATTAGATAGTACAGCTAAAGGCGGAGTAGCAATAAGTGTAGCTCATTATTTATCACTTCCTATATATTACGGCGGATTTGGTGAAAAGGTTGATGATTTTAGAGAATTTGATATAGATAATTTTATTGATTCTATATTACAATAAATAATAATTATTTTGGAGTTATATATGCCTTTAACCGTTAAACCATCTGATATTTTTGGTTCTGTATATATTCAAATAAGTAAAAGTGATGCTCATAGGGCTTTGATAGCATCTTCTTTAGCAAAAGAGCCAAGTATTATAAAGCCTTGGATTGATAATGTGGGTGTTGATATAGAAGTTACTAAAGAAGCTATATCAAATTTTGCAGATTTAGAGGTATTTGATGATGGTTTGAAGGTTACTCCAAAATCTGAATATAAAAAAGAATTAACCATAGATGTAAAAGAATCGGGAACAAGTTTAAGGCTTTTAATTCCAATAATGTCAGCATTAGGTATAGACTGTACTTTTATAGGTTCTAAGAAATTATTTTCAAGACCTATGGATATTTATAAAAATATTTGGAAAGAACAGGGATTAAAATTCAGTATATCAAAAAGTTCTTTAAAAGTTTCAGGACAATTAAAAAGCGGCGAATTTAAAATAAATGGTAATGTAAGCAGTCAGTTTGTAAGCGGTCTTTTATTTGCTTTGCCTTTATTGAATGGAAATTCAAAAATTATTATAGATGGCGAGCTTCAATCAGCACCTTATGTTATGATGACTTTAAAAACTCTTAGATCTGCTAATATAGAAATTTCTAAGAAAGACATTAATATTATAGAAGTTTATGGGGATCAGGAATATTCTCCTATTGATTATGAAATAGAATCTGATTGGTCTCATGCGGCATTTTTTGCTGCAGCTGGAGCTTTGGGAGGAGAAGTTACATTATATGGACTTAATAAGTATTCTATTCAAGGAGATAGAGAGATACTTAATATATTAAAGTTTATGGGTGCTTCTATTGTATACAATGAAGATAATTCCATAACAATTAAGAAAAATGCCAGACTTAATGCTTTAGATATTGATGTTGGAAATATACCTGATTTGGCACCTATTATTGTAACTTTAGCATGTACTGCCAAAGGTACAACAAAATTATATAATGCATCAAGATTAAGATATAAAGAAAGTGACAGAATAAATGATCTTAAAGACAGTTTCAGCAGAATAGGAGCTAAGATAAAAGTTACTAAAGATGAAATTTTCGTAGAAGGTGTTGAAAAATTAAAAGGCGGAAAAACTACATCTCATAATGACCATAGAATAGCTATGGCACTTTCTGTGGCTTCTATAGTGTCAAATGATAGCATTACTATAGATGATGCTGAATCTATAAATAAATCATCTTTCAGCTTTATAGAACAATTTAGAAGTATTGGGGCGAATATATCATTATAAATTATTTAATGCATTTTTGAGCATTTCTAGTTCTATATAGTTAGTTACAGGAACATCATTTTTGGCAAGTTCTGAGTATAAGAATATTTTTTGCTGTTTTTCATACCATTTTAATAACTCACCAGATTGGTATGCTTCTTTTAAGTTTGATGAAGTAAGCCATATAGCAGAATCTATTTCTGCTTTTATAGATTCTATATCATTATCAGTAAGTTTTGATACTAATGCTACTGTTTCATATAAATTGTCTTTTCTATAATCCATAGCTTTAAGTATTGCTCTTGTAAATTTTTCTACAGTTTCAGGGTGTCTTTGTATATAATTAGAAGTTGATATAAAACTGCTAGTTAATATTATATCATTACTGTAATGGGTAATGTTTGTAAGTATTTTATAATCATTTGGAATTGCTGTAAAAATTTCGCTTGTATATGGTTCCCAAGTAGATATAGCATCAACTTTTTTATTTATAAGTAAATTAGCAAGATTTGTTATATTGGCATTTATTAAATTAATATCTTTAGATGATAAATTAGCATTAGTTAAAGCTATATACAACATAGCTTCACCAGAAGTACCAAAATGGGTTGCTACAGTTCTTCCTTTTAATTCTTCTATAGAATTAATATTTGCCCATTTGGTAGTCATTATTGTTTCGCCTTTACTTATAGCATTTGGTATTAATATTTGTGCTTTTCCATCAATGATTAAATTATGTGCGGCATGACCTATATAAGCAAAATCAAGTTCTCCAGAAACCATAGATATAATAGCAGCATGACCATTAAAAAATTCAAATAGTTCTACATCTAAATTTTCTTCTTCAAAATACCCTTTTTCTTTTGCTATAGCAACAGCTGAAGCACCTGCAAATTCAGCTAAATATCCTACGTTTATTTTTATTGGTTTATCAGTATTTTCTGTATTAATTTCTTTATTTTCTTCGGAGTTATTATTTTGATTATTATTGCATGATATTCCTATTACTGCTAATAAAATAAAGAGGAGTATTAGTTGTTTCATATATGGATCCATTTTTTTAATTTATAAAAATATATGAATAATATTTTCATAATTATATATCATTACATCATATAAATATAAAAATATAACATATTATATATAACTCAATATTATATATTTTTGTAATAAAAAATATATATTTATGATAAGAAAAATAGTTTTTCTTTATTATAAAAGATTTATTATATTAGATGTAATTTTATATAAGTTGTTAAATGAAAATTATATTAAACTTTGAAATATTTTTTCTTATTTCTAAATTTTAATCTTACAACTCTAAACAAAGCCTCAGCTATAATATTTTTAGACATTTTTGATTGTCCGCTTCTTCTTTCATAAAATATTATAGGTTCTTCTTTTACTTTATATCCGTTACTCTCAAAAGAATAATTCATTTCTATTTGGAAAGAATATCCTGCAGAAAGTATATAGTCAAAGTTCATATTTTTTAATACAGATACTCTGAAGCATTTGAATCCTCCAGTAATATCCATAATTTTAGAACCTAATATAAATGAAGCATATCTATTTCCATAATATGATAAGAAAAGTCTTCTTAATGGCCAATTTACAACACTTATACCATTACAATATCTTGAACCTATTACTAAATCAAGTTTTTCTTCTTCCATTCTTTCTATAAACTTAATTACGAAATTTGGGTCATGAGAGAAATCAGCGTCCATTTCAATAACATAATCTGGGTTATATTGAAATGAATGTTTAAATCCGGCTATATATGCTGGTCCTAATCCTTCTTTTTTTTCTCTTTTTAATAAATGCACTCTATCATTATTTAAATACTTTTCAACTATAGATGCTGTTCCATCTGGACTATTATCATCTACAACTAAAATTTCAATATATGTTGGCAAATTTAAAACAGTATTTATCATTTTTTCTATATTGTCTTTTTCATTGTATGTTGGTATAACTATAATAGCTTTCATTTATCTGTTTCCCTTCTATTTCTCTTTTGTATAGTATCTATTTTTTTAGTTTTATTTGAATTCTTTTTGATATGTTTATCTATATTAAACATTATATAATGTACATATCTTATATTTGTAGATGTCGGATCTATAATATTTTTATAAGAGAATATTTCATCAGAATCTACAGTATAAAATACTATATCACCAAATAATATTATATCATTGTCATCTATAGCATTATCCATACCTATTAAATTAATTTTAACACCTATTGATATTGAAGTATCTATGATTTTATATCCAACGATATATGAATTCTCATAATCTAATTCCATATCAAGTGTATCAATTAAGTTTTTAAATGTTTTTATTTTTACTTCTTTATTTCTGTATTTAACTATTATGTTTTCTTTTATATCGCCTTCTTCAAAATTAAATGTAATAGACTGCATTTGATTGAAAGGCTGTTTTATTTTTAATTCTGTGATTAATTTTTTCGCTTTTTCTACATCTTCATTTGACATTTCTATAGGACTTGCTAATGATATTAGATATTGTTTATTTAATTTATAACTTTCATTATCTAATGTATAAAAAGCTTTATCTTTTTTGCTGTATTTTATATGTTTTAGGATTTTATCATTTTTGTTATATACAGTCCATATAAACATATCAGCCAATAAATTCATTATGTAGTTTTCAGTAAATATTTCAAGCCATTCGTCTACTGTCCATCTTTTGCCAGTCATTAATGCTTTATATAATCTGCTTATTTGGAATTTATAAGCCATTTTTACATGACTTTTCATGCTAGTGAATTCATATAGCAAATTTTTATCTAAATCATGATATTTATCTAATTTTGTTATAGTTTTATTAGTGTTATTATCTATTATTTTTGTTATATTTAATTGTTCATCTACAGTAATTGTGAAAGAGTGATTATCATCTTTTAATATTTTATTTCCATTTAAATCTATACCAAAATTAGGTATTATTTTATCACTTAATTTGTCTTCAGATATATTTAATCTTTTAGCAGCAGATTTAAATGCTAATTTTGATGCATTTTTTATTTGGAAATATTTGAAATTATTTGATATATAATCAATTACTATTAAAGAATAAAGACTTCCATTAGATGCTAATGCAGATATAGCGTAATTAGCAAGCGATATTCTTCCAGAATCACACCATTCTCTTACTTTATATACAATACTATCAATTTTATATTCATTTTCATATACTAAATAAGGTATCATTACATATTTATAAGATGTATCAGCACCCTCAAAAATCCATCTATCAAATACATTTTTTATTACATTGATAAAAGAAGTAAAATCAAAATATGAAATGATCTTATCTAAATCTCTTATTTTTGTAGGAGATTTTAATCTTGAATATTCCATATATATATATTTTATAACTATTATTGGTATATTTTGATTAGTGTCTTTACTAACAATACCATATAATAGTGATTCATCTATACATAGGAGGTTTTTTTCAAATTTTTTATTATAATTTTTATTAACGAAATTAACTAAACTATTAATATCTTTGAATCCTGAATTGATAATTTTTTTATTTTTCCATTTTTTTAATATATCTTTAGCTAAATCACTGTCTAAATTTTTAAGATATTCATAAGATTCTTTTTTCTTTCTATTAATTATTTTTATTACAGATCTTCTTATATTTTTTGATTTATTATCAAGTAGGGCACATAATACTTTACTGGAATTAAAGTTTATTTCCTTACTGTATAGCTCATTTAAAAATGGTATGAAATTTTTGCTGTTTTTAGTTATTCTCTTCACAAAATTTTTATTATGAAATAAACTTTCAAAAAATTCGCTATTATTTTTTATAAGCGAATAGAAAAAATTATTAAATTCTTTATTTTTTATTTGAACAGCAAATGAATCATAATAAGATATTCTGTCATTATAAGAATAGAAGAATATATATGATATGATTATATCTGATAAAGTAATATCAAAACCATTTAAATAATCTAAACTTGCCTGATATGTTATATTGAATCCTTCTTTTCTAACTAATATCAAATATATTAATGCTTTATAATTATTAGTTTTTAATACTATATTTAATAATTTTTGTGCTTTTTTAGAATATTCAGCTAATAGAAGTATATAGTATATTCTGTAATTTGTTAATAAAGATTTTTTTATAAATTCAATATCATTAATGTTTGGAGCTTTTCTTAAATTATATGGTGCATAAGGTTTTAAAGCACTGAAATATCCAAATGCAGACTTTTTAACATGAAATTTTTTGATTAATTCATATCTCTTATCATCTTCATATATAATATCATCATTTATAACTGTAACACTATTTGGTGTTCCTAAATGTTCTACAATATTGTATTTGGAATAGTATGAATCATATATTTTTTGAAGAAGATGATCTATTTTCTTTTCAGCTATTTTTAAATTAACTTTTTCATCATTATTTTTTAATAAAATAGCAGTTAATATTAAATATATTCCGCAGTTATTACTTTTTTCTAATTTTGAATATAATGTATAAAAATACTCTTTATCTTTATTGTAAGTGTAATTAGCCTCTCGTAAGAAATCTAAGGCATATATATCATTTTCTACTATGCCTCTATTGATAACACATATCTCTTTTTCTAAGTTATAGCCTTCATATCTTCTGCTAAACAAAGTACTATTAAATTTTTCCATAAAAAACTCTTTTCATAATTAGCTAAACTACCCATATTATACTATTTTTCAGATAAAAATAAATACTATATTTATTTATAAATTCTTTATAGCTAATTGTCCGCAGCCAGCTAAAATTTCTTGTCCTTGTTTAA
The DNA here is from genome assembly GCF_036997785.1 of Brachyspira pulli. Taxonomy (NCBI): domain Bacteria; kingdom Pseudomonadati; phylum Spirochaetota; class Spirochaetia; order Brachyspirales; family Brachyspiraceae; genus Brachyspira; species Brachyspira pulli. The sequence goes on along the minus strand of NZ_JAWLQI010000037.1, from coordinate 1,439 downwards.
ATCTTTCTACTACTTCAATTCCATTATCTTTTAGTATGGATTTAAATCTTAGTATAATATCTTTATTAGGTCGCTGCAATTCAGGAGCATGTTCAACAGGATTCATAGGTATTACATTTACTTTGAAAGGGAATTCTTTTTTCAAATTTACCAGTCTATAAGCATCATTAACTGAATCATTTAGATCTTTTATAAGAACCCATTCAAAAGTTATCATTCTTTTACCATTTCTGCTATATCTTTTTAGTACAGCCATAAGGTTTTCTATAGGATATCTTTTGTTAATAGGCATTATTTTATCTCTTACATCATTTTTTAGTGAATGTAAAGAAACAGCTAATCTGCAGTCTAAATCCCTTTCTATTAATTGTTTTATTCCAACAACCTCACCAGAAGTCGATATAGTAATATGTCTTATACCTAAATTAAATCCTTTAAAGGAATTAATAGTTTCTATTGCTTTGAAAAGGTTTTTTGTATTAGCTAAAGGCTCACCCATACCCATAAAAACAATAGAATTTACCTTTTTTGTAACAGCTCTCATCAAAATAAACTCTGCTAAAATCTCATCAGCAGTAAGATTGCGTGATAATCCCATATTTCCTGTAGCACAAAAAGCACAGCCATATCCGCATCCTACTTGAGATGATAGGCAAAAAGTTACTCTGTCTTTTTTATTTAAAATAACAGATTCTATTTTCTTCTTATCATATAATGAAATCAATAATTTTTGTGTTCCATATTCATCTTCAGATATAGTTTCTATTTTAGAGTTATGTATAAAATAGTTTTCATCTAATAAAGTACGTAAATTTTTTGGTATATTGCTCATATCATCAAAAGTTATGGCATATTTTTTATAAATCCAATTAAGTACTTGAGATGCATGGAATTTTGGAAAGTTATTTTCCTCACAGAATTTAGATAATTCTTCTTCTGAAACATTCATTATAGATATTTTTTTTGACATATTTTCCTATTAAATTATCAATTTATTAATTATTTTACTTATAACCTATAAGCTAAAATCAAACCCCTCAGCAGCTTTTCTTAGGTGTAGAATCGCTATTGCTAGGAGCAGAAGAACCACTGTTTTTAGCTTTATAATCATTTACATAGAATCCTTTACCTTTAAATATTATACCGCTATTTAAAGATATCATTCTTTTAGCTTCACTGCCGCATTCTGGACAGGTAGCTTTAGCTTCTGCGGTTATTGATTGGAATTCTTCAAATTCTTTACCGCAGTTTTCGCATTTATATTCATAAGTTGGCATGTTTTTTCCTCTTTTGTTTGTTTTGAAAATTATTATTAAATAATAATTTTTTAATATAATATAATCTAATAGTATATTATTTAAATTGGAATCTGTCAAGTATATTTATTACCAGATTATGTTTAAGAGCCATAGATATTGCACACTTTTAGTTTAAAAAAA
>NZ_JAWLQI010000036.1:0-32411 GCF_036997785.1 Brachyspira pulli | reverse complement strand
ATGATAAAATTTATAGATAGTAATATTGTCAAATTCCGAAGTATTGCAATATATAAAATTATTTAAATAAAGTGGGAAAATAAATGCTTGTAAGTTTCAGTGCAAAAAACTATAAATCATTTTATGATGAAGTTACTCTTGATATGCGTATAGAGGTTAATGACAGCAACAGAGAAGAAATTGAAAATAACCCATTTGTATATAAAATAAATGATGATTACATATCAAAATTATGCATACTATACGGACATAATGGAAGCGGTAAGTCTAATTTACTTGATGCAATTAAATATTTATTTCATATAAATTCTTATCAAGATGATGATATTAATCAGCATTACAAAAAATTATTTATAAAAAATATGATTTATGGAAATAAAGAAGATATAAAATTTTCTCTGGAATTTTACTATAATAATAATTTATATCATTATGAAATAGTACATAACACTGATATAAAATATGAATTATTAAAAGAAAATAATAATATAATTTTTGAAAGAGAAGAAAATTCTATTATTAATGGTATAAATCTTTTGAAAAATAAAGAAGGCATACCAAACAATATCACAGTTATAACATATCTAAATAGTGTCAATAGTTATAAATCAATAATAGAAAATTACAGAATGGCATTTATAACTAATTTCATATTTCCATTACTAAATGCAAATGAAAATTATACTGAAAGTTTATTTTTTCAACTTGATAAAGTTTATTATGCTTTGGATACATCAAACTCTTGGAATATATATAAAAAACTTATTTCACTTGCTGATGTTGGAATAGATAATATAAAAGTAATTGAAAATACTAATTCTAAAGAAAATAATGGTTATATGGAAAATTATTTAAGAAAAAATAAATATAAATTGATATCCATACATAAAGATTATGAAGATGATTTTAGAAAAATAGAATCTGATGGAACTAAGAATTATGCCATTAATTTATTTAGTATGCTTGTATGTTTGAGAAATAGCAGTTTATCTGTATTAGATGAATTTCAAGGTGTGCAGTCTGAACTTTTAGAACTTGTTATAAGTTTGTTTCAAAAAAATATGTTTGAAGATTTGGATAATCCTACAGCTCAATTAATATTATCTACCCATGACACAAATTTGATGTGCCTCAAAAATACATTGTTAAATCATTATTGGTTTCTAAACAAAGAAGATAATAAAAGCGAATTATACTGTGCTGCTGACTTTGAAGATTTAAAAAAAGAAGATTTAGAAAAAGAGTATAAAAGGAATAGTTTAAAAGCTAAATACAATTCTCGATTATTTGAAGTTCCTTCAAGATTTTTTATTGAAGATAATAAGGAATAATAAATGAGAAAAATAAGACAATTAAATAAAAAATATTATTTGTACTGCTTTTCTACAGGAGATACTGAATTAATTTATTTTAATAGATATGTTAATGAAGTTTTAAAAGATAAAATAGACTTCTCTCCAAAAAAAGAATTTATAACTCAAATAAACCCTAATATAAAAAACAAAAATAAAGATACTTTAATTGGAGATATAATAAATTCCATTGAAAAAAGAATAACAAGTAATAAATATGGATTAGGAAAAATAATAGTCATTATAACGGATTGCGATAAAACAGACCCAAAAAATATTAATGACTTAAGATTGAGATTTCAAAACAAATTCAAGGATAAAACTTTATTTATACTCAATTATCAGGCATTGGAAAGCTGGCTTGAATATTACTATAATCAAAAAACTAATAAAGAACAAATGAGAAGAGATGTAAAAGAACATTGGGATAAAATATTTCAAAATAATCATGATAATGCTGTAAATAAATACTTAAAAGAACATAATCAAAAAGAACCTTCATCAATAGACAACTATTCAAATATACAGTCAGCAAAATATTCGGATTTTCCTTATGCTTTTAAGTATTTGAATGAATTAGAAATAAAATAATATTATAGCATTCCCACAATTCTTATCAAATCAAATTACATAATTACTATTGACAGATACTTTTAAAAATATATAATATTTAAATCTTTTATATTAATTTTTTTAATATATAATATAATCCACTATAAAATCACAGGATATATATGATCGTTTTAGAAAATGTTAGCAAGGTATTTAAAACCGCTAAAAATAAGCAGCTTAATGCTGTTAATAATGTATCTCTAAAAATAGAGAAAGGACAAATATACGGAATAATAGGTTTTTCCGGTGCAGGTAAATCTACATTGGTAAGATGTATAAACTTATTAGAAAGACCAACTTCAGGAAAAGTATATTTAGATGGTGTTGAACTTACAGCTTTAAAGCCTAGAGAGCTTAGACATACAAGAAAAAAAATAGGTATGATATTCCAGCAATTCAATCTTTTCGGATCAAGAACTGTATTTAAAAATGTTGCATACCCTTTAAGATACAGAGGACTATCAAAAGAAGAAGTAGAAAGAAAAGTTATGTCGCTTCTTGAACTTGTAGATATAAAAGAAAAAGCCTATGTATACCCTTCCCAATTGAGCGGAGGACAAAAACAAAGAGTTGCTATTGCCAGAGCTTTGGCTAATGATCCGCAAATACTTTTATGCGATGAAGCTACAAGTGCATTAGACCCACAAACAACTTCTTCTATATTAAAACTGCTAAAAAAATTGAATGAACAGTTAGGCATTACAATAGTGGTAATAACACATGAAATGAATGTAGTTAAAGAATTATGCCATAGAGTTGCCGTTATGAATCATGGTAATTTGGTAGAAGAAGGAAATATATTTGAAGTATTCTCACATCCTCAAAATAAAATTACTCAGGACTTTATAGATACCACTTCAAATATATCAAAAATTTATTCGCTTGTTGAAGAAGGACATAATATAACAAAATTAAAAGCGGGCGAATGTATAGTAAGATTAAAATATAAAAAAGATAGTGTTGGAGAGGCTTTAATGTCTCATATTTCAAGGAAATATAATGTTGATGTTAATATTATATTTGGAAACGTTGAACTTATAGATGAAAGCCTTTTAGGAGGACTTGTGGTTATACTTCATGAAAAAGAAAAGGGAGGAATAACAAAGTCTATAGAATTTCTTAAAGAACAGCATGTTGATGTGGAGGTTATAACTGATGCTAGATATGATGAATAATTTAATGCCTAATGTAATGGCTGATTTACCTAGACTATATCAAAGTATATGGCAAACTTTTGTTATGTTATTCTATTCCGGAATAATATCATTTTTTATAGGCGGTTTCTTAGGAATACTTCTTATAGTTACAAAAAAATTCGGAATAATGGAAAATATATTAGTATATGAAGTTTTAAGCAAAGTTATAAACTTTTTCAGAGCAATACCATTTATAATACTTCTTGCAATGCTTGTGCCTCTAACTAGATTTATAATGGGTACTGCTATAGGTGTAAAAGGTGCTATTATACCATTGATATTCGGTACTGTTCCATTTTTTGCAAGACAAATAGAAAGTGCTTTATCAGAAGTGAATCCCGGATTAGTTGAAGCAGCTCAATCTATGGGTTCTTCTCCTGTGGCTATAATTTTTAGAGTATATCTAAAAGAAAGTATTGCCCCTATTGCAAGAGGTACTACTATAACTGCTATAAGCTTAATAGGATTAACTGCTATGGCTGGTGCTGTAGGTGCTGGCGGACTTGGTACTTATGCTATACAATCTGGTTACTATAGAAATAAACTTGATATAATATATGTTTCTGTAATACTGCTTGTTATATTAGTCGGATTGATACAGGCACTTGGTAATTTTGTAGTAAAGAAAGCTACACACTAATAATTTATTAATAATAGGAGATTTGATTTTATGAATAATATAAAAAGAAGAAAAGCTGTTTTAATAGGAGCAGGACATGTAGGCTCTCATGCCGGATATGCATTAGCTTCTAAAGGATTAGTTGAAGAAATTATTTATATTGATATAGATGAAAAAAAGGCATTTTCTCAAGCATTGGATATATTTGATGCTACTGTTTATCTGCCTCATAGAGTTGAAGTAAAAGCAGGAAATTATAATGATATAGATGATGCTGATATAATGGTTGTATGTGCCGGCCCTTTACCTAATATGAATCAAACTAGAATGGATACTTTAGGTGCCACAATAGAAGTTATGAAAGATATAGTTGGCAAAGTAAAAAATACAAAATTCAGCGGAATAATAATTAATATATCAAATCCTGCTGATGTTATCACTCATTATTTACAAAACAAGCTAAATTATGATCCAAAAAGAATAATTTCTACAAGTACAACATTAGACTCTGCAAGATTAAGGAGATCAATATCTGAAGCTATAAATGTAGATCAAAAATCAATATATGCTTATGCATTAGGCGAACATGGTGAAAGTCAAATGGTTCCTTGGTCAACAGTTACTATAGCTGGAAAACCTTTATTTGAACTAATGAAAGAAAAAGAAAAATATTCAAAACTAGATTTAAATGAATTAGCTACTAAAGGTAAAAGAGGCGGTTGGGACGTATTAGGCGGAAAAGGTTCTACAGAATTTGGAATAGGTGCTTCTTTGGCGGAAGTTGCTGAAGTTATACTTTGCGATGAGCATAGAGTACTTCCTGTATCAGTATATTTAAATGGAGAATATGGTCAAACTGATGTTTATGCATCTGTACCTGCTGTACTTGGAAGAAATGGAGTTGAAGAAATAATTGAACTTAATATGAACAGTGATGAAAAGAAATTATTTGATGAATCTTGCAAGGTTATGAAAGATAATTATCAATTAGCCTTAAAGATGTAATCAAAAAAAATAAAAAAACTAATTAGAATATTTGGGGGATTTTTGTATGAGAAAAATTATTTTGTTTATTAGTATGATGTTTAGTATGATATTTTTAGCAGCTTGTTCAGGCGGAAATAAAAATATCAATAAAGTTAAGGTTGGTTATATTGGAGAATCTGACCGTGTTATTTGGGAAGAAGTAAAAAGGCAAGTTTCTACCAATAATATAGAAATAGAGCTTATATCTTTTGGTGATTATTTACTTCCTAATCAGGCTTTGAATGATGGAGATATAGATTTAAACAATTTCCAGCATTATGCCTTCTTCAATAATGAAGTAGAAACTAAAGGATATAAATTAACTGCCATAGCTGATACTTGTCTTGCTGCAATGAATATATATTCAGACAATATAAAAGACTTAAGCGAAATAAAAGAAGGAGATAAAATAGCAATTCCTAATGATCCTTCTAATGGTGGCAGAGCTTTAAAAGTTTTGGAGGCTGCAGGACTTATAACATTAAAAGATAAATCTATAGCAAATCCTGAACTTAAAGATATAAAAGAAAATAAACTTAATTTAGATATAATAGAAATGGATGCTGGAAGTATATATAGTATTTTGCCTGATGTTGCTTGTGCTGTTATCAATTGTAATTTTGCTTTGAATTTCGGGCTTAATCCTGATCAAGATTCTATATATAAAGACAATCCTACAAACTATAATGATAAAAATTATATAAATATCATAGCAGCTAGAACTGAAGATAAAGATAATGAAGTTTACAAAACAATAGTAAAAGCTTATCAATCTGAAGAAGTTAAAGAAATTTACCGCAAAGATTTTAAGGGAGCTTATATCGCAGTTTGGTAATATAATATAGGAGCTGGATTATGAAATATTATATAATATTTTTCTTAATTGTGCATCTCCTATATTCATGTAATAATGCTAATAACGTTGTAAGAATTGGTCATATCGGTGAATTTGACTATGATATATGGGAGCAAATAGATAAAGAATTAATAAGAGATAAATATAAATTAGACATTGTATATTTTGATAGTTATGAGCTTTTAAATGCAGCTTTAAACAGCGGGGATATAGATTTAAATACTTTTCAAAATTATAGCTATTTTGTTAATGATACAAATAATAATAATTATAAACTGGCAATTTTGGAAACAACTTTTATAGCCCCTATGAATATATATTCAAAGCATCTAACAAATTTAAATCAAATAACTACAAATTCTAAAATTGCTATACCTAGTGATAAAATAAATTTGTCTAGGGCTTTATTTATATTAGAAAAAGCTGACCTAATAACATTACAAGACAATGATAATAATTTTTATTCTGGATACAATTTAATAGAAAACAATTTGCAGTTAGAAATAATACCTATGGATGCTGGTGAAGTATATTATAGCCTTGATAAAGTTGATGCTGCTATAATTAACTATGGTTTTATATCTGATTATCAAAATGTTAATACATTATATTATGATGATGTAAATATATATCCTCATCATAAATACGAAAATTTAATAGTATGCAGAGAAAAAGATAAACTTTGCAATTTATATATATTTATAGCTGCAAGTTATAAACAAAAAATAAAGGCGAAGATAGAAGCAAATAAATTACAAGGACTTATTGCTGTTGATTAATAATAAAAAATAACAATAAGAAAAATTACAAATGAAAAATATATTGATGATATTATTAATTTTATTATTATTATCATGCAGTACTAATAATAAAAATACAAATAAAGTTATAGAAATAGGTTATATAGGTGAATTTGATGTGAATGTATGGGAATCTATGTATACTGAATTTAGAAATGAAAATATCATTTTAAATCTTGACCCTTTTTCTGATTATTCTATGTTAAATGAGGCATTAGAAAGAGGCGACATAGATTTAAATACATTCCAGCATTACCTATACTTTGTTAATGAAACCAATAAAAATAATTATGACTTTACTATCATTGATAAAACATATATAGCTTCTATGGATATATATTCTCAAAAATTAACAAATATAAATCAAATGCCGACAAAAGCTAAAATAGCTATACCAGATGATAATATAAACTTATCAAGGGCTTTAAAAATATTGGCTTCTATTAATTTAATAAAATTGGCAAGTAATGTAGATATTAATTACAGTTATACATTAAATGATATAGAAGAAAATAAATTAAATTTGGAAATAGTACCTACAAAAGTAGAACAAATACGTTATATGATGTATAAATTTACTGCTGCTATTATCAATTATAATTTTGCTTCCGATTTAAAAGATTGCAATATTATATATCATTATGATCCTAGTAAATATTCATCAGATATGTATGTTAATTTAATAGTTACCAGAAGCAAAGATGATAATTTAGATATTTATAAAAGAATAGCAAAAAACTATAAAAATAAATTAAAAGAGTTTGTAGAAGCAGGAAAGATTGAAGGATTAATAGTTGTGGACTAATATATTTTAAGGAAACATAAATGATTAAAAAAATATTATTATTATTATTTATATTAGTTTGTATATCATGTAAGAATCAAAATAATGATGAAGAAAATCATATAGTAAAAATCGGATATATTGGGGAATTTGATATTTCTATATGGGAATCTCTTATAGGTAAACTGCAGGAAGAAAATATTCAATTAGAACTAATTCCTTTCTCAGGTTATGCTGCTTTAAACAAGTCTTTAAATAGCGGATATATAGATTTAAATCATTTTCAGCATTATGCATATTTTGTTAATGAAACTAATAAAAATGATTATTATTTAAGTATAGTAGAAAAAACTTTCATAGCTGATATGAATATGTATTCTGAAAATCTAACTAATATAAGTCAAATGCCTAAAAATGCTAAAATTGCAATACCAGAAGATAATGTTAATTTATCAAGAGCTTTAAAAATATTAGAGTCCATTGGTTTTATAAAATTGAGAAAAAATAGTGATACAAATTATAATTACTCATTAAATGATGTAAGAGAAAATGCTTTGAATATAAATTTTATACCTAAAAAAGCAAGCGATATGCATTCAATAATATCAGAAGTAGATGCCATCATAATAAATTATAATTTTAATTTTGATTTTCAAGATAAAAATGTTCTATATTATGATGATCCTAGTAAATATTCTTCGGATATGTATGTAAAACTAATAGTTTGCAGACTTAAAGAAGCAGATAATAACATTTATAAAACTATATCAAAATTCTATAAAGAAAGAGTTACTAAACTTGTTGAATCAGGAAGAATAAAAGGTATTACTATAATTAATTAATAAGGATATGCCATGACTAAATATATTTTTAAAACTTTATTATTACTAACTATCACTGCATTACTATTTATATCTTGCTCAGAAGAAAAAAATAATAATAATAAGGTTATAAAAATAGCACATGTAGGAATGTCTGATAATTTAATATGGCAGCCTATTATAGAAAAGTTAGAAAAAGAAGGTATACAAATAGAATTAGTGGATTTTTATGATTATAACATACCAAACGGAGCATTAAATGATGGGGATGTGCATTTAAATGCCTTTCAACACCATGCATATCTTAATGATGAAGTAGCAAAATATGGATATAAAATAGTACCGATAGCTGATACTTATATATCTGCTATGAATATTTATTCAAAATTCATAACTAATATTAATCAAATTAAAATGGGTGATAAAGTTATGATACCACAAGATCCTTCCAACACAGGAAGGGCTTTAAAAGTATTAGAAGCAGCTGGCCTTATAAAAATTAAAGATGAAGCTGGAGATTTCCCAACAACAAATGATATTATAGAAAATAGACTTAATATAGAAATAATAGAAATAAAATCTATAGATATGTATACTGTAATAAATGATGTTGCATGTGCTGTTATAAATGCCAATTATGCTGTAGATTTAGGTTTTAATCCTGGTGTTGATTATATATTTCAAGATGATCCTTCCATTTATGAAGGAGATTCTTTTATCAATTTAATAGCTGCCAGAACTAAAGATAAAAATAATGAAACTTATAAAAAAATTATAGAGGCATATCAATCTGATGATATGAAGCAAATATATAAAGAAAAATTCAGCGGAGCATATATTCCAGCTTGGGAAAAAGAATAAAGAACAAAAAATATAAATAAAATTTTGAATAATTATCCATTATAATTTATAATAAACAAAATTTATTCTTAAAAGGAGAAAAAATGAAAAGAATTTTATTATTAATATTGTCTATTGTTTTTGCATTTTCAATATTATCATGCGGTGGAAAATCTTCCAGCGATAAGCAAATAGTTAAAGTTGGTTTCGCAGGAGAATCTGATTACCAAATTTGGAATCCAATAGTAGACAAATTAGCTGGTGAAGGAATTACTGTGGAATTAGTATCTTTCTCTGATTACACTATTCCTAATCAGGCATTGAATGATGGTGAAATAGATTTAAACGCTTTTCAGCATTATGCATACTTTAATGATGAAGTATCAAACAAAGGTTATAAATTAACTGCTATCGCTGATACTTATATATCTGCTATGAATATTTATTCAACTAATATAACAGATGTTAAACAAGTAAAAAACGGAGATAAAATTGCTATACCTAATGACCCATCTAATGGCGGAAGAGCTTTAAAAGTACTTCAAGCTGCTGGACTTATTAAAGTTAAACCAGAAGCAGGAGATACTCCTAGCGTTAGCGATATAATCGAAAATCCTCTTAATCTTGAAATAGTAGAAATGGATGCTGGTGCTATTTACGGAATACTTCCAGATGTTGCTTGTGCTGTTATCAATGGTAACTATGCTATAGACTTCGGTTTGAATCCTGGTTCTGATTATATATTTAAAGATGACCCTTCTATTTATAGCGGAAAATCTTTTGTTAATTTAATAGCTGCTAGAACTAAAGATAAAGATAATGAATTATACAAAAAAGTTGTAGAAACTTATCAATCTGAAATAGTAGAAAAAGTTTATAATGAAAACTTCAAAGGTTCTTACCTTCCTACTTGGAAATAATATAGTAAATAATATTTCATAAAAAATATTTAAAATAATGAAGCATAAGAGAATCATCTCTTATGCTTTTTTATTTATAATTAATAATCAATATTATAAATTAATTTTTATTGATTATTCTCTTTTAATCTCTTTATATTCTTTATTTCTCTGCTTACCAATATAACTGTAACTATCAAAGCAGCTCCGTCTGCAACAGGGCCAGCATACATTACACCATCTATTCCTAATATTCTAGGTAATATTATAATAAGAGGAAGTAAAAATATTATTTGTCTAGTCATAGATATAAAAGCACCTTTAAATGCCTTTCCTAAAGAAGTAAAGAATGTACCTGTTACAGGCTGAATACCATTTATTACCATTAATGCCATATATATTCTCATGTATTCTTCAGCAAAATGAAAATATAATTCGCTTCCATCTCCGAATATTGCTACAATCTGTCTTGGAAATAATTGGAATAAAATGAATGCTATAAAAGCCATAATCGTTGTTATTGTTATTGTAAGCTTATATGTCTTTATAACTCTGTCATAATTCTTTGCCCCATAATTAAAACCTATTATAGGCTGACTTCCCTGAGATGTACCTATTATAAAAGCCATAACAAGCATATTAATTTTTGATATAATACCAGCAACTGCAAGAGGTATATTTCCGCCATATATAGAGTTAGTTCCATAATAGCTAAGTACATTATTCATAGTAATTTGAACAGCCATCATTGCTAATTGATTAAAACCTGATGATGATCCTAAAGAAAATATTTTTAATACATTTTTGGGATCTACTTTAAAATTATCTCTTTCAAAAGTTATATGTTTGAATCTGAATAAATATCTAAAAACTATAGCAAATGAAATAAACTGTCCTATTATAGTAGCAAGTGCCGCACCTGACATACCCATATCAAATTTAAATATTAATATAGGATCCAATATAGTATTAACAATAGCACCGCTTAATACTGACATCATAGAATATTTAGGACTTCCATCTGCTCTTATTATATGACTCATCATTGTAGAAAATATGAATGGTATAAATCCAAATGCTGTTATATTGGTATATTCTATTGCATAAGGTAAAACTTCTTTTGTAGAACCAAACATTGTCATAAAATTTTTATTAAATAGTTTTACTATTATAGTAAATATAAAACCCAATATGAAAACAGATACTACAGCATTTCCTATAATTGCAGCAGCTCTTTTATTATTTCCTTGTCCAAGTAATATACTGTACATTGATGCACTTCCAAAACCATGAAACAATGCTATAGACATACAAATTATAGAAAGAGGAAAAGCTACATTTGTGGCAGCATTACCATTAATACCAACTCCCTGACCTATAAATATTTGATCTACTATATTGTATAAAGAACCAACAAGCATTGATATTATACTTGGAGTAGCATATTTAAATAAAAGTTTATATGGTTTTTCATAATATAATGGGTTAGAAGTAACTGTATTATTCATAAAAATCTCTCTAATAAAAAAACATTCTAATAAGTATATTTTATTTTCATCTTTTTTCAAGAATGTAATTTTGAATCACTCAACTTAAAAAAATACAAAAACACTTTAAGGTATTTAAATAATTTTTTAACCTAAAATATATTCAATTAATTCCTTCAATTTTTTACCGCACGCAAAATTGATTTATAAGAAAAGTGCATTAAAAATATAAATGTATTAGTAAATAAATTTCATATACCGTGCGTTGAACAAGTTCTAAAGTTAATAAAAACTTGGGTGGGCTTGCTTTTTCTAAATACACAATAAAGAAATTATAATTATCATTTCTAAATAAAGTAATGAAGTTTAAAGGGCGGGCAAATGTAATTAAAATTAAAAGACTAATTTTTTTATTTATTATATCCTTTATAAAAAACTTGTTCGCTAATAAACTCCTTATATTCTATCAAATGTCAGAAACTCATAACCTTTTTATTTATTTGGTTATAGCTTTTCTATTTCTTGTATACTTAAGCCTGTTAATTCACTAATAAGGCTTAAGTCCATACCTCTAGCTCTCATATCTTTTGCCATAGATATTGCTTTATTTTTTTCGCCTTGTTCTATACCTTGTTCTATACCTTTCTCTATGCCTTTTTTTAAACCTTCTTCAATTCCTAATCTTCTTTCTTCTTCAAGCATTATTTGATTACCATATAAATATGCCTGTCTTTTATCGTATTCATTCATCATCAATCTATTTTTAATAAAGTTATTATATCTTCTTTGTACTTCTTCCATTATAGGCTTTTCCTTTACTATATCAGACATAATCTCCTCCTTATTATCTTTTTCTTTCATAGTGAAAAATTTTAGCCAACAGTTTAAATCTGGTTTTAACAAATCATATTTAAACTTTTTCAACTCTAATATATGTATCTGTAAATGATCTGTTAATAATCTTTTGTTATTTGTATCATAAATCATATAGCAAGAATGTATAGAGTCATTATCATCTAAATTGAAATTAAGAAGATTTATACTTATAACCGGAGTTAAAGCATCATACTTTTCTCCATGCTTTAATAATTTACTGTAATTAGATGCCCAATAATATAGTATACGTTCTGGAAATCTTGAATTGCCTTGTAATTGTATCTCTATAATAACTACACTTCCATTTTGTGTAATGCACTTAACATCTGCTATTGTTTCTTTATCTTCATAATTTTCTTTATAATTAAAAGGAGTTAAAATCTCAACTGATCTAAAAGTTTTCATATTAGAATCAAGCATTATTGAATTGATAAAGTCAAGCAATATAGGATTACTGTCTGGTGATGAGAATAAATATCTCACAAAATAATCATTCAATACATTAATATTTTTTCTTTCACTCATAATATTATTATAATGAAATAATTTATAAATGTCAAAATATATTTTGCTTTATCCTAATTCCCGCCCTCTATCTTTATTATTTTATTTTAAATTTTAGTTTTTATTTCTTTACTGTTTAAAATAAAAAAGCACACCCACCCAAGATTTTGTTTAATTTATAATACATATACCGCACGGTGAACAAATTTTAAAATTATAAATAAAATAATAATACAATTTTATTATATATTAAAATGCATCTACCGTGCGTTAAAATCAATCCTTATCAAATTCCATATTTATAGCAATAAAACATTATCTAATCTCATAATTATTATTTACACTAAAAGATAAGTTAACTTTAAGATTTTCCAGTGTTTTATTTTTCTTTTCATAATCTTCTTTTACTTGAGAGTAAATATTATATAATGCACTCATATTTATAAATTTTGCATACAATTCATTTTCCTTACCATTAAAAGCATTCTCTCTGAAAAGCTCAAATAAATAATTATTAATTAAATAGTATGTATAAAGCTGAGTTTTGTATAAAGAACAGTTTTTTTCTTCTGATTCAAAATTAAAATTAATTTTTTCAGAAGAATGAAGTTCATTAAAAAATTCATTATCAGCACATATCTCAGGTAAAAATAAAAATAAATCTGTTGAAAGCGAATAATCTTTTGTAAGCTGTGTAGATAATTCCTCCAACTTCTCATAAGATTCTTCAGATTCTTCTGTATTTAAAACTATATTTGAATATTCCTGAATAAATTTTAAAATCTCATCATTACTGAAAGGATAAGGAGTATAGGTTTCATTATCTTGAACTAAAAAGAAAAATTGCTTGTCTGATGAAAAATCAGTTTCATTCCAAGTTTTAACATATTCATTCACTTTGTCAGCAAGCTCTGGTATATTAACATCATTAATTCTAAGCTCACCTATAGAATAATTATTTCCTGCCTTAGCACCGTATATTTTAATGTAGCAAATTTTTTGATTTCCTATTCTTTTTAAAATATCATCTTTAAACATATCCCAATAAATATTTACATTTTTAGGCTTCCCATTATCAGCCCCCATATTTACCAAGTTGCTTGTATAAACTTTCCACTTATGCTTTTTACCGACAAATTCGGTTTCTACTTCATCAAATATTCTGTTTTCATTCATAGCTTTTATACCTGTCATTATTCCAAATATAAAACTTCCATTTGAAAGCCCTACAGAAGTATTAGCATCTTTTCCTGCACTTGCACAGCATTCAAATATATCCCTGTCCCAATCAGTACTTGATATATAATAATTAACAGTAGCATTTCTACCTTTTATACTTGCAATACTAGCATTTATAAATATATTCCATTTCTTTATAACAATGCTTCCTTCTATTATTTCATTTTCTATATAATTTGATAAAATAGATGATATATCCTTTATGATAGAATCATGATTATCAATATCAATAGAATTAGCCTCATAATGTATACTAGCACTTTGTATATATTCTTTTAGATCATTATATAAATTTCTGAAATAATTATATTCTTCATTACTTATAGAAGGCTTATTCGTTTCTAATGTATATAATGCTCTGTCTATATTTAAATTGGCATTGCCTATATCAGATTTTCCTGAATATGCATAAGCTATTTTATAAAACCAAGTATGATTACTTTTAGCTCCTTCAGATAAAGAATTTAATGTTTCTATTGCTAAATCAAATTCTGCCGTATTATTATATGCCACTGCAAGCTGACCTCTAATATCATCATTTAATTGTTCTTTTGGTAACGAAAGTATTAATTGAATAATTTCTTTATGATTTCCTTTTTCATATAATTTTTGCAGCTTAAAATCTAATTCTTTATTATTCATACATTAAATCCATTTTTATTATTAGTTAAATATAATATATTTACTATAATAAAACAATAAATTTTTTTGTTTAACTTTTTTGCGATTTTAGTATATAATAGTACTTAATCTTATTAGAAGGAGTTTTAAAAATGACAAAAGTTGTTTTAATACGTCATGGTGAGAGTGTTTGGAATAAAGAAAACTTATTTACAGGCTGGGCAGATGTTACTTTATCAGAAAAAGGTATAGAAGAAGCTAAAGCAGGCGGTAATGAATTAAAAAAAGCAGGCTTTACTTTTGATAAAGCATATACTTCTACTCTTACTCGTGCCATCAAAACTTTGAATTTAGTATTAGAAGAAATGGGACTTTTATGGATACCTGTAGAAAAATGCTGGCAATTAAATGAAAGACATTATGGTGCTTTACAGGGCTTAAACAAATCACAAACAGCTGAAAAATATGGTGAAGATCAAGTTAAAATCTGGAGAAGAAGTTATGATACTCCACCTCCAGCATTAGAAAAATCTGATGAAAGATATCCTGGTAATGATCCACGTTATAAAGGCTTATCTGAAAAAGAACTTCCTTTAACTGAATGTTTAAAAGATACAGTTGCAAGAGTAGTTCCTTTCTGGGAAAATGTTATACTTCCAGATATTAAAGCTGGCAAAAAAATTATCATTGCTGCTCATGGTAACAGCTTAAGAGCATTAGTAAAATACTTAGACAATATCTCTGATGAAGATATTACAGAACTTAATATACCTACAGGAATGCCTTTAGTTTATGAACTTGATGATAATTTCAAAGCAGTTAATAAACAATATTTAGGCGACCCTGAAGCGGTTAAAAAAGCTATGGAAGCTGTGGCAAATCAAGGAAAAAAGAAATAAATAAAATTAAATTAAAATATTTTTTAATAAAGGAGTTTTTAACTTGAGTTTATATGTTTTAGTTAATATAATAATATTTTTAGTATTAATGGCTGTTCTTTATGTAATGAAAAAGAAACATATTGATTTTACATTTAGAGTATTAGGCGCGTTAATTATGGGTTTAGCTTTAGGTTTTTTATTAAGAACCTTATATGCATCAAATATAGAAATAATTAATAAAACTATAATTTGGTATAATATCGTAGGCAACGGATATGTTAGGCTTTTGCAAATGTTGGTAATGCCTCTTATATTTGTTTCTATAACTATGGCTTTGATTAATATAAAAGGCGGAAGCAATTTGAAAAAAATGACTTTCAGCATTATAGCGGTATTAATGATAACAACCGCAATATCCGCTTTGGTTGGAATTTTGGTTTCAAAAGGTTTTGGATTAGACGCTTCAAAATTACAATCTTTAATGAGTGACGCTTCTCAAGGTTTTAATTATGAAGACAGGCTTAAAACTTTTTCTGGGAAATCCGCCCCGCAGCAATTACTAGAGATTATTCCAACAAATCCGTTTTCTGCTTTAGCGGGATTTGGAGTTTTGCCAACTTTATCGGTAGTATTCTTTTCCGCTTTAATCGGAGTTTCGGCTTTAGGTTTGAAAAATAAAAAACCTGAAATTTTCGATTTCTTTTTCAAAATGATACAAACTTTGCATGATGTTATAATGCAAATAGTATCTTTTGTGGTTGGATTAAGTCCTTTCGGAGTATTGGCTCTCATGACGAGATTTATGGCTTCAAGTAATTTTGAAAGTTTTGCACAATTAGGACAATTTTTAATCGCTTCTTATGTGGCTATAATAGTTATGATTTTGGTTTATGCCGTTATGCTTATTATATTTGGTTATAATCCTATAAAGTTTTATTCAAAAGCGTTTTCAGTTCTTACTTTCGCTTTTACTTCAAGAACGAGCGCGGGAACTTTGCCTTTAAATACTTCGACTTTAATAAATGGAATGGGAATTTCAGAAGGAATTTCTAATTTATCCGCTTCGCTTGCCGTTAATATAGGTAAAAACGGATGCACGGGAATATTTCCCGCTATGGTTGTCGCTATGATAGCGCCTACTTTGGGAATAAATATTTTTGAACCGTCTTTTTTAATAAGGTTAATGATTATAATATTAATCGGAAGTTTTGGATTGCCAGGAGTTCCAGGAGGGGCTATGACGGCGGCTTTAATTACGCTTTCCGCTTTGAATTTTCCCGTAGAATTGGTTGCGGTTCTTGTCGCTATAGACCCAATTTTGGATATGGGTTTTACTATGCTTAATGTTAATGACGGCATGATAACTGCGGCGGTTACGGGAAAGATTTGTAAAGAAGTAGATATGGATAAATTTAACGCTAAATATACATCCTATTCTGAAAATATATAAATTATTGAAAACTATTTTTAGGCGACCCTGAAGCTGTTAAAAAAGCTATGGAAGCAGTAGCTAATCAAGGTAAGAAAAAATAATAAAAAGCAAAAATAATAAATCTTGCTTTTAAAGCCTTCGGAAAAAATTATTTCTGAGGGCTTATTATTTTGCAAGGAATTTTTTAATATGTTCATTTTTTTCACTTGAAATTTATATGTTATGTTATATTATATATATCAATTATAATTTATAAGGAGTTTTTTAATATGTCTTTAATAGATAATATAGTAGCTAGAGAAATACTAGACTCAAGAGGAAACCCTACAGTAGAAGTTGACGTTTATTTAGATAGCGGTGCTATGGGTAGAGCTGCAGTACCATCAGGAGCTTCTACAGGTGAACATGAAGCAGTAGAATTAAGAGATGGAGATAAAAGCAGATATTTAGGAAAAGGCGTTCAAAAAGCAGTAGAAAATGTTAATGAAATTATTTGCAATGAATTAATTGATATGGACGCTTCAGATCAAGTTGAAATAGACAGAACTATGATAGAACTTGATGCTACTGAAAACAAAGGTAAATTAGGTGCTAATGCTATATTAGGTGTATCACTTGCTGTAGCTAAAGCTGCTGCTGACGAATTAGGTATGCCATTATACAGATACATAGGCGGTGCTAATGCTAAAACTTTACCAGTACCTATGGCTAATATCTTAAACGGCGGTGCTCACTCATCAGCTCCAATCGACTTCCAAGAATATATGGTTATGCCAGTTGGTGCTCCTACTTTCAAAGAAGGTATACGTTATGTAGCTGAAGTATTCCATAACTTAAAAGCTATACTTCATGACAGAGGCTTAAGCACTACTGTTGGTGATGAAGGCGGATTCGCTCCTACTCTTAAAGATAATGAAGAACCACTTCAAGTAATTATGCAAGCTATAGAAAAAGCTGGATACAAACCTGGTGATGATATAATGATCGCTATGGACCCTGCTTCAAGTGAATTCTATAACAAAGATAAGAAAAAATATGTATTCCATAAATCAGACAACAGAGAATTAACTCCTTCTGAAATGGTTGATTTCTATGTTGATTTATGCAATAAATACCCTATCATCTCTATTGAAGATGGTGTTGCTGAAGATGACTGGGATGGTTGGAAAATCTTAACAGAAAAATTAGGTAAAAAAGTTCAATTAGTTGGTGATGACTTGTTCGTTACTAATGTAAAAAGACTTCAAATGGGATTAGATAAAGGTGTTGCTAACTCTATTCTTATTAAAGTTAACCAAATCGGTACATTAACTGAAACTTTAGATTCTATTGAACTTGCTAAAACTCATAACTATACTGCTGTAGTTTCTCACAGATCTGGTGAAACTGAAGATGCTACTATTGCTGATATAGTTGTAGCTACTAATGCTGGTCAAATCAAAACTGGTTCTGCTTCAAGAAGTGATAGGATTGCAAAATACAATCAATTATTAAGAATCGAAGAAGAATTAGGCAACAGAGCTATTTACTTAGGTAAAAAAGCTTTCTATAATGTTATAAAATAATGAATAGCTAAAATATAAAAAATAAGCAAGAGCTGGTAACAATTTATTGTTGCCAGCTTTTTTATATGAGTTTATCGCAGCAATAAAAAAGCGAGTCGGAGCCAGCTAGTGAGTTTACTCACTAGCTTATTAAGGGCGTAGACGAGCATAACAATAATAATAAAAAAGCTTTCTATAATGTTATTAAATAATATAATTAAATATTAGCTAATAATTTAGCTTTAAATCTATAACAAGAGCTGGTAACAATTTATTGTTGCCAGCTTTTTTATATGAGTTTATCGCTAGCAATAAAAAAGCGAGTCGGAGCCAGCTAGTGAGTTTACTCACTAGCTTATTAAGGGCGTAGACGAGCATAGCAATAATAATAAAAAAGCTTTCTATAATGTTATTAAATAATATAATTAAATATTAGCTAATAATTTAGCTTTAAATCTATAACAAGAGCTGGTAACAATTTATTGTTGCCAGCTTCTTTTATACGAGTTTATCGCTAGCAATAAAAAAGCGAGTCGGAGCCAGCTAGTGAGTTTACTCACTAGCTTATTAAGGGCGTAGACGAGCATAGCAATAATAATAAACTTCCAATAAATTTTATTTACACACCCCACCCTATAAATTTTAAAACTTAATTCTTATTTATAATTTCAACTTTCATAAAAATCTATTAACATCTTTTAAATCCCACCCAAGATATATTTTGCTTTTAAATTTCATTACCGCACGTTTTGTTAATTCTCAAAAATAACAAAATTAGAATTATTAATAATTTTATGATCGTTAATATTATTAAGCGTGCGGTTGATACCATCATTAATTTAAATTGCATTTAGGGCGGGTGCTATAAATTCTAATTGAGTAAATTAAGAAATAATAAATATAATTTTAAATCAAAATAAGAAAGAATAATGGGCGGGAATGATAATAATTTTAATTCTTTTAATAAAATAATTATTATATTATAATAGCAAAATAAACGGTTTATCAAAAATAACTGTTTGACAAATCTAACAAATTAGATAAAATAGTATGTATAGAATATTTTTTAATAAAAAAATTATTTTTATATACAAACTATTTATATTTGTATATAATATATAGGTAGAGGATTTTATTATGAAAGATAAGTATATAATATGGGAAGATAAATACAAAGTAGGTTATAAAAGAATAGATGATCAGCATTTGGAATTAATAGAGATTATCAATGATTTGTATGCTTGTATGGAAAATAGAGATTCAGAAGATGAAAATTTAAAAGAAGCTTTTAAAGATGCACTTAAAAAGACTGTTGACTATGTAGCATACCATTTCTCTTATGAGGAGAAAATAATGCATGCTATAAAGTACAGTAAATTATTGGAACATTCTTCATACCATAAAGAATTTACTCAAACTATTTATAAATATGTCATGTCTTATGAGAATGGTTCTTTAAAAGCTATTGACGATTTGGTGAAATATTTAAAAGATTGGTTTTTGAATCATATATTAGTTACTGATAAAAAATTTATAGCTGAAGTAAAAGAAACCTTGCAAAAACTTACAAATGAATAATAAATTTTAGGAGTTTTTTATGGCTGACAATCAAAAAAAAATAGAATGGATTAAATGGGACGATAAATATAAAATAGGTTATAAAAGAATAGACGATCAGCACAAGGAACTTGTAAATATTATTAATGATTTATACGATTGTATAGACTATAGTGATTCAGAAGATGATAAATTAAAAGAATCTTTTAAAAATGTACTTAAAAAGACCGTAGATTATGTAGCATATCATTTTACTTATGAAGAAAAAATAATGCATGCTATACAATATAGAAAGTTATTAGAACATTCATCTTCACATAGAGAGTTTACCCAAACTATCTATAATTATGTTTTATCTTATGAGAATGGTTCGATTGATGCCATTCATAATTTAGTGAAGTACCTAAAAGAGTGGCTTTTAAACCATGTTTTAGTTGCAGATAAAGAATTTGTTATGGAAGTAATAGAGGTATTGAAAACGCTTTCAGAACAGTAGAACAATAACAGGAGAGTTTCAAATATGGATAGTTCAACAGAAGTTTTAGTAAAAGACGGTTGGATTAAGTGGGATAAAAAATTCCAGACAGGCTACAAAAGAATTGATGATCAGCATAAGGAACTTGTAAATATCATTAACGATTTGTACAATGTAGGAATAGTTAATGACCTTAGTAATGAGGAAGTAAAAGTAAACTTTCACTCCATAATAAAAAGAACTATAGACTATGCTACTTATCATTTTTCTTATGAAGAAAAGATTATGGGAGCTGTTGATTATAGTTTGGCAAAAGATCATATAGCAAAACATAGATCATTTTCTTTAAAAATAGTTGATGATGTAAGCAGATATGAAAATGGTGATGATTTAGCAATAGAAGATTTTCTTGATTTTTTAAAGAATTGGCTTTTACATCACATAATAGTAGAAGACAAAAAATTCATATCTGAATTAAAATCAACATTACAAAAGATGTATGAAGATGAATTAAATTAAAATATTAACTAATAAATACTTCATTACAAATATTTTTCTATTTCGGTAAATGCTACACCAGCCTTTTCTGGTATATAAATATCAACTATAGAGTTTGTGAAGTTAGAAGGTTCAGGATTAATTTCCATAATTTTAGCCCCTGCCCTTTTAGCAATATGAGGTATCTGTGCAGCTGGCATAACTTCTCCGCCTGTACCTATTATAATAAATAAATCACTTTTCTCAGCATCTTCTATTGAACTATTAAAATCTATAGCAGGTAATTGTTCTCCAAAGAAAACAAAAGCAGGCTTCAAAGTAGCAGAACATTTTTCACAAGCAGGCGGATCCATAGCCAATATTTCTTTATCAATTTTATATCTAGTTTTGCATTTCATACATATAGCATATTTAGCTGTACCGTGAAGCTCATAAACTATTTTACTTCCAGCCTCTTGATGAAGATTATCAATGTTTTGAGTAATTACACTACGCATTATACCCATCTTTTCTAAATTGGCTAAAACTATATGTGCTTTATTAGGCTTAACATCAGTAATAGGATCATAAA
The DNA here is from genome assembly GCF_036997785.1 of Brachyspira pulli. Classification (NCBI taxonomy): domain Bacteria; kingdom Pseudomonadati; phylum Spirochaetota; class Spirochaetia; order Brachyspirales; family Brachyspiraceae; genus Brachyspira; species Brachyspira pulli. Next base: position 10,921 of record NZ_JAWLQI010000036.1, on the reverse strand, counting down.
AAACTTGTTTTAATGATTTCCAAGATTCTTTTTGATGCTTTACAAAATATGATATTTCAGCAAATTGACTTCCATGCTTCTCCCAAAGACCGTTAGGGCCTCTGAAAGGAGGAACACCGCTTTCAACACTTATACCAGCACCTGTAAATGCTACTACATATTTTGATTCTTTTATTGTTTGAGCTATTGATTTATAATCTATCATGATACTACCCTAATGTTTTTATATTATAAATTATATAATGATAATATCTTTTTTTCTACAACTTTATTAAAAAAACTTACTTCTAAATTTATCTCTTAATTTTTTATCTTAATTAAATATTAATTTTAGTACAAATTTCATGATTATTTAGAAAAATATCTATAATAAACCATATTTATAACATAATACAAACTTTATTCATTAATATAATTTTATATACTATACTATCATAACCAATTAGGAATTTTTTTTTAATAAATAAAATACTATAAAAAATATTATTAATGTTCTTAGTTCGTATATAATACACAATAAAATAGACATTCTATACTAATATTTTATTGACAGACAACTTTATTATGTTATAATATATCCATATTAATTGTTTATAAATACAAAAAAATAGTTTAAGGATATATTATGATTAGTAGAACACAAATTATGCGTCTATTGAAATATAAAAATGCTTTAAGACGTATGAAGAGTTTCGGATTTATAAAAGCATATTCTAATAACCTTGGAGATGCTATAGGTATCACATCAGTTCAAGTTAGAAAAGATTTTTCATTATTTAACATCTCTGGGAATAAGAAAGGCGGATACAATATCGATGATCTATTGGAACAAATAGACAGTATCTTGGGAAAACAAATTTCTCATAACATCATATTGGTAGGATATGGTAAAATAGGTAAAGCATTGGTTAATTACAGAGGTTTTGAAAGTGAATCTATAAAAATAATAGCTGCATTCGATCATAACCCAGAAAAAATCGACAGAAATGCCCCTACTCCAATACTTCCTATAGAAGAATTAAAAGATTTCATCATTCAAAACAAAATCGAAATAGCAATATTAACTGTACCGGATTTAGAAGCTCAAAGAATGTTCGATGTTATATGTAATGCTGGTATTAAAGGTGTTTTAAACTTTGCACCTATTAAACTTTTAGAAAGACCTGATTGTATTATCAATGATGTAAACATTGCTGATGAAATTGAATCATTATTCTATTTCATTAACGATGTAAAAGAAACTTCAGGCCATAAAAAGCATAAAGAAAAGCCTGAAAAATAATAATATGGTTATTTTTTATGGATAAAGCTGTACTGATAATTATTTTTAACAGACCGGATAAATTTAGAAAAGTTATAGCTTCATTAAGAACAGTAAAACCTCATAAATTATACATAGCTGCTGATGGGCCTAGAGTAAATAATAAAAATGACATAATAAAATGTTCTGAAACTAGAGAAATTATAAAAGAAATTGATTGGGAATGTCAAATTAAAACATTATTTCATGATAATAATGTAGGGTGTGAAAAAGGAGTATCATCAGCTGTTACCTGGCTTTTTGAAAATGAAGAAGATGGAATTATACTTGAAGATGATATAGTTCCAGATGAAACTTTCTTTTACTATTGTGAAAAGTTATTGGATTATTATAAAGATGATGAAAGAATTATGCATATAGGAAATAATAATATACATGATGAAAATTCATCTGATTCATATTATATATGCTCTATAGCAAATTCTTGTGGTTGGGCTAGTTGGAGAAGAGCTTGGAAATATTTTGATTTAGGTCTATTTAAATATGATTATGATAAAATAATAAATAAAATAGAAAATAGATTTGATAATGAAATAGTAAAAAGATTTTGGAAAAAGAATGCTTTTGAATTAAAAAATAATCCTTATGCAGTTTGGGATAATTCATGGATTATTTCTGTTATGATAAATAATGGTATGGCAATATATCCAAATCAAAATCTAATAACAAATATCGGATTTGATGAAGAAGCTACACATATAAAAGACAAAAATCATCATTTTTCAAATCTAAAAACTACACCATTAAAAGATATAAAGTATCTAGAAAAAGTTGAATTAAATAAAAAGATGGATGAAAAAATAACATCAGATTATTATGGACAAAAGGTTGATATAAAAAAAATTTTAAATGATTTAGACAAATTAAATTTTTTTGTTAATAATATAACCAATAAAATAGCATGGTTTATACCTATAAAAAAATTTAGAGATCAATTTAGAAATTATGTTAGAAAAAAAATAGAAAATGTTAAACCATATAATTATCCATTTGAATTATAGTAGAATAATAAAAAAGGGACTGTTTAATAAAAAACAATCCCTTTTATTTTTCATTCAATTTCTATTCAATATGCATTATTTTTTATAAGCCAAACTAGCTCTAGTCAATAGATCAACAACATCAGTGTTTCCATTTTCCATAGCATACATTAAAGCTGTTTTACTGAATTTATCTAAAGTATTTAAATGAGCACCTGCATTAATCAAATATTCTACTGAAGCATAATCTCCATTTTCAGCAGCAAACATTAAAGCAGTTTTTCCGTCATTATCAGCAATATTCAAATCAGCTTTATTCATTATCAAAGAATTTACAGCCTCACTTTTTCCAGCAATAGCAGCCCATATCAAAGCTGTTCTTCCGTCTCTCATTTTGAAATTGATATTAGATTTTCCAATAAATAATGATGACATAACATCAGTTAAGCCTAATGTAGAAGCCAAAGCAAGAGGCGTAATATTACCATAAGGGCCGTAAGTAGCTACTATATTAGCATCAGCACCTCTTTCTAATAAAAGCTTAGCAACTTCATTATTTCCTCTAGCTATAGCATAGAATAAAGCATTAGCACCATATTCATTTATATAATTAACATCACTTCCTTTATCTAAAAGAAGCCTTACTATCAAATCATGATTGTTATAAGAGGCAACCATTAATGGTGTCATATTATAATCTATACCATCACCATTACCGCTTCTGTATGTGCCTGCAATCTTCAAATCTGCTTTGGCATTAACAATCATTTCTACTATACTATAATAACCCTTACCAGCAGCCTGAAGAAGTGCTGTAGTGCCGCCATTTATTTTTATGTCCGGATCAGCATTTTTAGCTAGTAAATAAGAAACTATATCAACATATCCGGCATCAGCAGCATAAGTTAAAGCTGTTTTACCATGAATACAAGTAAGATTAACATTAGCATTTTGAGATAATAGTAATAATACAATATCTTTATAACCTTTTGATGCAGCCTTAATTAAAGCATTATGTCCTTGATTATCTCCAAAGTTTATGAAGCTTGAAACAGAACCTTGTGATATTAATTTTCTTACTCCGTCTGCATCGCCTGTATTTGCATAATCTAATAGTTGATCCAATCTGCCTGTATTTGGAGTTTGGGCAAACAGTGCAAAAAATATATTTAAAAATATTAAAGCAAAACTTAAATAACGCATCTTTAATTCTTCCTTAAAGTATAGAATTTTAGCTATTATCAAATTTCGGAATAAGATATATTAATTCTTAATAGTTTATGATTTATTTTTTACTATTATTTCTATAGGTTATTTAATTGAATTATAAATAATAATCCATATATTTAACTATTAAATAGAATGCAAATAGTATTTATAAAGATCTTTTTTAGTAGAATATAAACTTACTCCCTTTATAGGACTTATTTTTAAAGTTATTGTGGCAAGTTTTATTTTTCTACTATTATCTACTATTAAATAACTTTCTCTAACAGCTTTTATTATATCTTCTGTTATATTATTTAAATTACTATAATCTCCCCTACTCTCTTTTATATCATAATCAATATTATTGTTTTTTAGTATCTTAAAAAAATTATTCTCAGTAAAACGGCTTGTGAATATTATAAGCTCTAAACTATTATTCTTATCCTTTACAATATTACTTAAAATATTATTATATTCTACTATTATTAAATCAGTATCTCTGGCACTATCTTCATTCTTTCTTTTACATTTAGAAAATACATCAGCTATACCTACTCTATTTTCTCTAAATACTTCTTTCTTTTTATTCTTATTAATAGGAAAATCAGTATTCTTATAATCTATATCAAAACTATCAGCAATTATTTTCCAAAACTCGCTTCTTTTGCTTGAATAATACCATGCATTTTCTTTTTCATTTTCGCTTAATCTCTCAAACTTTTCTATATTGGAATATAAAGGCACTGGAAAAGTACCAAGTATTAAAATCTTCATTCCATCAGGGAAAAAATTAGTATCTTCAAATAAATGCTTTTCAATATTCATTTTTTTACTATTAAAATAATCACAGAGCCTATAATTATTACAATTCCTAAAATACCAGTAATTATTCTAACTCCCATTTCTCCAAATACTTCATATATAGAAATCATAAAATTTGAACTGTTAGGGTTTAAAAGAAAATTCCATTTGAAAACAGCAGCAAGAAGAAATAAAAGTCCTACTAATATTCCTAAAATAAAAGGGAATTTTTTTATATAAGGTTCCATATTTTCCATAAACTTTATATAAGTATTACTGACAGTATTATTCATATAACTATTTTTTATATTTTTTTAATATTTTAATCTGCTTTTGTCTTCTTGTTTCCAAATATTATTAAGCTTATCCTGCATTATCAATGATGAAATATTTACTATAAAAATAAAACTTGTAGGTAAAAGTCTAATAAAAAAAATTAAATCTTCTGCGTTTATAGGAGGATCACTTAATGCAATTAATAAAATAATAATATTGAGTATCAAATTAAAGAAATAAATAAATGCAACTGCCAAATCTATAAGTACAAGCATCATAGTTTTATTTTCAGTATTCTTCATACCAACTTTTAAAGGCATTTCTTTATAAACAATATTGCCATATTTATAATACCAATATTTAAAATATAGTCCGCCTGTAACTATTCCAAGTAAAATTTCTAGGGTAGGGTTGAGGTCATCTCTTTCAGTAAAATCTTTTATTTCAGATGAAGTTTTATACACCCAATAAATATAGTACCAACCGCAAGTGATTATATTCAATACAACCATTATAGGTATTTGTCTTATAGTGCCTTTTTTCACAAATCAATCCAAAGAATATATTGTACTTGCGAATTCTCGAAACTTTCTATTTTTTGTTTAACGAATTTAAAAAATTTATTTTAATAAATGTCCGCAGGAACAAATCCCGCAGACAATAATTTCAATATAAAAAGAGTAGGGGAGTGATCATCACCCCAAATAATAAAATAATTTTTGATAAGCTTAATAATTTCAGTATATACCTAAACAACTATATTTTGACTACACCTAAAGGTGGACTTCGTCAAATGCAGTCTTTCGCGAAGCGTATCCGAGCCTGTCGAGGATATAGGTTCTTTGTGCCAATACCACAGGCACTCCCTGCGGTCGCAAAAGAACTGGGGGTGTTACGAAGTACGCAGAGCGGTGGGCAAAGCCACCACAAACAATAAAATTGAAAAAACTAAAATTATTTTAACATAAATATATAGTTTTTATCAAAATGTTAATAAATTGTTGATAAGTGTTAAAAATCTATTAACACTCACAACAAATTTATAAAATGTTAAAAATTTGAATTTCAATAGTAAATTTGTTAATTTTCAGGTTTTATATTTCAGTTGATATAAACAAAGTTATCAACATCATATAAAGCTGAATTTTTGAGTTTCTTCTTATATGCAAAAAGTTATCAACATATTAACACCTTAATAATAATAAAAAATTTATTTAAAAATTTAAATATATAATATTATTATAATACTATAAATTATTCAGGAATTCAAAATTTGAATTCGTATACTAAAATTAGTATATAAAAAATATATTATTCAAAAATATTAAATAATCCTATAGCACTTACATTATCGCTGCTGTTCTCTGATAATTTTTTTAATTTATTCAAAGCTTCTTCAGTACTTGGACAATTCATTATATCATTAATGCCGACTTCTGCACTCTCATACTTCTCTGATAAAAGATCAATCATAGAATTGCTTGCTATAAAATAATTATAATTTTTATTTCTTCTTGCTCCCTCAATAGTTATATAATGTCCGCCTCCGGCACAAGCACAATTTTCTAAAGCATTGCCGTTAATATGATCTCTGCTTATTTGAATAGCTCTGTTTTTATTTACTGCGAAAACTTTTGAATCTCCAGCATTAAATACAAATGCACCTACAAATTTATGGCATATAACTCCGGCAATAGATGCACCTGCCATAGATTTATCTTTGTCATCTGCTGATTCTCTTGCAGCTAAAACTTCTAATTTTACAAAGTTATGCATTATCCAATTTGTAACTTCCTGTTCTCCAACAAGTTCAAGCAAATCCAAAAAATTTTCATTGTAAACGTCTATAGATAATTTTGAAGCAAATGTATCTCCAAGTCCGTCAGCTACTAGAGCAATTGAAGTACCTTCTATGTCATTTATGAAATGAGAATAATTGTTTTGCTCGTTTATAAGAATAGGGTTGCCTGATATTGACTCTCCGTTAAAAAGAATCGTATCAGTATTTGTTTTTGTATTAGAACCTTTATTTGTAAAAGTAAATATATTCATAGTTAATCCTTATTATTAATAAATATTTATTTCTAATAATAAAATATTATAAAAATTAATCAAGAATAAATTTAATAGGGTAGGGGAGGAGTAATATTAAATTTTTGGTATATACCTAAACAAATATACTTTGTCAAAAATAAATTTATGTTTTGGTTTTATATTTGGGGCTTTGCCCACCACGCTGTGTGCTTCGCAATACCCCAGTTCTTTTGCGACTGAAAAGAGTACCTGTGGTGTTGGCACAAAGAACCTATATCCTCGACAGGCTCAGATACGATTTCGCGAAAGACTGCATTTTTAGGGTATATCCTATATTTAATAGGCATGTTTTTTAGTATAAAGTTCTAGCAATTGCGTTTTTTGCTACTTTTTTGTGCGGCAAAAAAGTAGATAAAATTTAGATAAAGTACATCATTTAACAAACCTAAAAATTCTTAGTATATACTGAAAATTATTTTAACATAAATATATAGTTTTTATCAAAATGTTAATAAATTGTTGATAACCGTTAAAAATCTATTAACACTTATAACAAATTTATAAAATGTTAAAAATTTGAATTTCAATAGTAAATTTGTTAATTTTCAGGTTTTATATTTCAGTTGATATAAACAAAGTTATCAACATCATATAAAGCTAAATTTTTGAGTTTCTTCTTATATGCAAAAAGTTATCAACATATCAACAGCTTAATAATAATAAAAAATTTATTTAAAAATTTAAATATATAATATTATTATAATACTATAAATTACTCAGGAATTCAAAATTTGAATTCGTATACTAAAAAATGAATGAATTCAATTATTTAACCTATGTTAATAACTTGTTGACAATGTTGATAATTTTAAAGAATATACTGTATAAAATTCTATTTATAAATTTATAATATGAATTCAAAATTTGAATTCGTAATTATTCACTGATTGACATTTTTAATTATTATATGTTATAATGTTCTAAAATATTATGTTTATTAATGATGAGCCTATTATGAAAAAAACTTTTTATATGAATGATAATTTAAGACTTTTATTATCAAATCTAATATATGATGTGCAAAATTATAATAGTGTTATATCTAAATATATAGATTTGGAAAGATGTCCCAATAACTATTGTAGCGAGTCAAGAAATACAGTAGTTAGACAAACGTTTCTAATATCGAGAACTATGGAAGCTCTCAATGATTTTAATGAGATAAGTTCTAATTCTTTTAAACTCAATATGAATTTAGAGAATATAAATAATATTTTTAATGAAGTTTTAGATGATACTATTGATTTGTTTAAATCTAAAAGAGTTAAATTTACATTAGAAAATTCAATAGTTAATGAATGCACCATAATGATGGATAGAAATAGAATCAAAAGCAGTCTTTTGAATATATTTTCATTTATATACAATATAGTAAAGTTTAATGGTAAAGTAGATATAAATTATGATCTTATGGAATATGATGATGATCAGTACTTTTTATTAATAAATAGGGTAGGGTTCTTGAGCAGATATAAAGAAAAGAAATTGGAATTAAATAAAAGATGTATAGATATATCAATAACTTTTGATTCTGACGGAATACCTCAGAATATAAAAAAGAAACTTTTCAAAACTCCATTAATATCTTATGATAATATGAATTTTAATAATTTGTATTTATATACAGCATATAACATCATAAAGAAACATTATGGAAATATGTGGATAGAATCTTTAAAAAATAAAGAAAGGATTAATATAATTTTTCCAGCTAAGAATAAGTTATGAATTTTGTTTTAGGTTATAGTCTTTTAATTGCCTACTTATTGGCATTTATAATAGGATTTTCTTCTATATTTTTTTCTATTATCTATTATATAATAGAAAGAGTATCTTGGCTTAAATATTATATAGTATTTTTATTTACATTTGCTTTCTTGCTTTTAATAAGAGCAGTAAAGGTTTTAACGTTTTTGACAATCCCTTCCTTTATGTCAAATAATATATTTAATACTTTGTACTTCTTTACTTTTTCTATAGCTATGTCATTAATGCTTTATTTTATACCAGCTTTTCTATATAGATTTTTAAATATGAAATGGACATTCAAAGAGAATATAATATATATTGTGTTGTCTGTGAGCCATTTTATTATTAGTATATTAGGCATAGTTACAATGTTTAATATATATATAATTAGTAATATTATATTCTATGCTTCTATAATAGTTTTATTTATAATAGGTTTTATTAATTATAAAAAGTTAGAAGATAAAACTATGAAATTTATAGTTAAAATATTGGGTCTTATAACTATAATAATATATCCGATTTTAATATATCAATTTATTTCATATAGAAAAGAATCATATAATATAGGTTCTATGGATATAACATTTGTATTGTTTTATATATGGTGGAATCTGGTTATGCTTGGATATTTTTCTTGGTATTTTATTAATATAGTAAAAAATAAGAATAAGATTGTGAATTCAGATATACAATTAACTAACAGCAGTGTTGAAAATGAAGTAGTTAATAATACAAAAGATATGAATTCAAAAACTGAAGAAACTATAAACTTAACACGCAGAGAGAAAGAGATATTATCTTATTTATTAGACGGTAAAACAAATAAGGAAGTTTCTTTAATATTAGATATATCATTAAATACAGTTAATAATCATGTTGCCAATATATATGAAAAGTCAGGTGTAAAGAATAGGGTAGAGCTTGTTAATAAGTTTTCTAAATAGTGACAATATTTATTTGCTTATGATAACTTGAGGTACAAAAAAATAGTAAGCTTAATAACTTACTATTTGAAAAAAGTAGAAATGCCTACAAATCTATTATAAAGGATATTAATCTAAAGGCATAGAATCTAAAATAGAATTAGCAAGAGAGTTTAGAACTTCCTCTCTTAAGGCTCCATCTTGCATATACAACTCTAGTCTTTTTTTAGCTTCTGCAACTTTTTCTTCTCTAACATCAGGAGCTTCCTTGATGATGTTAACTAATTTTTCATTTTGCAAAGCTAATCTTGATTCATTAGAAATTTCTATTCTATCTGAACCCATTTTAGAAACTTTCTCATTATATCTGATATTAGATTTTTGTTGTATATTTGATGTGCCGCCTATTTTATCAATTGTCATAATCTGACTCCTTACATAAGATTATTTTCGGCATTAGGTTCGCATACTTTAGATGTTCTATTATCAATAATGATGCAAAATTCACCTTTAGTAAGTATACTACCATCTGTAAAAAAATCAAGAATATTTTTAGCATTAGCCCTTATAATTTGTTCAAATTGTTTGGTCAGCTCTCTTCCGATAACAATATCCGTTTTTTCGCCGAATATGTTAACAATGTCTTCTAGGCATTCTTTTACCCTATAAACTGATTCATATATAACTATAATACTTTTTTGATTATTATATAAATCTGTTAATTGATTTTTTCTTTTTCCAGATTTATTTGATAAGAAGCCTACAAACAAAGTATTACCAGAAAGTCCTGAAACTGAGAGTAGGGAAGTAAATGCTGATATACCTCCAACAGGGACTATCCTTATATTTTTCTCTATAGCTATTTTTATAATGCTTACTCCGGGATCGCTTATACAAGGAGTTCCGGCATCACTTATAATAGCGGCAGATTTTCCATTCAATATTTCATTAATATATTCATTGATTCTATATTCAGAAGAATGGCTATGATAGGAGAATAGAGTCTTTTTTATTTTGTAAAAGTTAAGAAGTCTAATGGCAACTCTTGTATCTTCAGCTAATATAAAATCAACATTTCTAAGTATTTTTAAAGCTCTTATAGTTATATCTTCTATATTACCTATAGGTGTGGCAACAACATAAATAACACCGTTTTCTACAGCATTTTTATTATTATCAGTGCTTATAATTTCTTCTATAAACTCTTCATCATTTTTTATAATATCATTATTACTCATAGTTTTTTTGTTATTATTGTTTTTAATAATAGTACTCCAAGTTTTATTTATTTTTATTATATATTAAAGTTTGTATTAATACAATAATAGTATACAAAATAAAAATGTTTCACATGAAACATTTTTTATATTTTATTTATGTTTTTTGTATTTATATAATTGTGAGGCAATAGGGTAGGAATAGATTTATTTAATTAAGTTTAATGGAAATATTAAATAGTTGTATTAAAATATTTATTCTGTTTTATGATATTAGTATAAATTAAATGTATTTATTATAGTTATAAATTAATAATAAATATATTAAATTAAAGTTAGTACATTTTA
>NZ_JAWLQI010000035.1:0-32840 GCF_036997785.1 Brachyspira pulli | reverse complement strand
ATATAGTTGTTTAGGTATATACTAAAAATTTTTAAGTTTGTCAACTACTAGCCGTAGTGGCAACCCGCACGGTATCGCTTATTCTTAACGAATGTCCTTTATACGTGCGGCTGATTACTCATTATTATACAAAATCAATAAATCTATATTACAAGTAAAACATATATGAAAAGGTGAAAATTGACAAAATATAATTGTTTAGGTATATACTAAAAATTTTTAACTTTGTCAATCGTAAGCTACATAACCTTATAAAATTCTTTTATAAATATTTATTAGTTTAATTTTGAAATAAATTTAATAATAAAAAACCGCCTATAAAAAAACTTTATAGACGGCTTATATTAATTATGACCAACAATTTTTATGCTTCAGTTTTTACGATTTTTTTCTTGTAAATTGCATCAACTATAACACCTAGAGCATTATCTCCAGAAACATTGCATGCTGTACCAAATGAGTCTTGAGTTATATAGAGAGCAACCATTATAGCACATAAAGGACTGTCTGGAGCACCTAATCCTACCATATAGAGGAAAGGCAAAGCTGTCATTATGGAACCGCCCGGAGCACCTGGAGAGGCAACCATAGCTATACCAAGTATAAGAATGAAAGGAAGTACTATAGTATAAGAAATAGGTATTTGATTCATTAAACATACAGCAGTAGCACATGCTGTAATTGTTATCATAGAGCCTGCCATGTGTATATTAGCACAAAGAGGTACTACGAAGTTTCTTATTTGTTCAGATATTCCGTCTTTTTCAGCACACTGCAAGTTTACAGGTATAGTGGCAGCTGATGACTGAGTACCTAAAGCGGTGATATATCCGCGTATTTGATTTTTGATAAGAAATATCGGACTTTTCTTTCCTATAGCTCCTGCAACAAAGAATACTATAACTAAATATATGAAATGCATTAATATTACAACTAAGAATACTTTCCACAATATTCCTAATATTACAAATGTTTGTCCGCTTTTAGTCATATTTACAAAAGTACCGCAAATATAAAGAGGCAGGAATGGTATTATTGAAATTCTTAAAGTTCTGTCTATTATATTAGATAGTTCACCGAAAGAGTTATACAAATAATCTCCCATTTTATTTTCACTTGCTCTTAAAGTAGAAATACCTAATCCTAATATGAATGCAAATAAAACTGCCGATAAAGTATCAAGTATAGGCGGAAATTTCAAAGAGAGAAAAGGCTCTAAAGACTTTCCTGCAGTTTCAGCTATTTTTTGAATATCTTCCGAATTCATAAAGCTAGGGAATAGATTATAAGCTACTGTAAAAGATGCCGTACCTGATATTAGAGTTGAAGCATAAGCCAATGCACATGTTACAGCCAATAAAAAACCTGAACCTTCTCTTAAACCTGCTATACCCATAGTTACATAAGCTAAAATCATCAAAGGTATTACGAAACTTAAATAAGAACTAAAAATTCCAGAAAGAGTAACGATTAATCTAGATATTACTTCTGGTATAAATTGCTGTCCAAAAAATATACCAAGCAAAATTCCAATAATCAGTCTTGGAACTAGACCGAGTTTAAATTTTTTTTCCATTAGTTTCTCCTAATTAATAGTGTATATTATATAGTATATACAAAAAAACTAATCTGTAAATAGATAGTACATTTTTTTAATATTTAACTACTAATATAAATATTTAAAATTAAATTAAAAAACTTTTACATTACATAAATTATATTTACAAAAGAAGAATTAATTTATTATCAAACATTAAATTACAAATACTATATTATAAATATAATTTTAATATAGATATAGTTTACATAATTATGAAAATATATAATTAAATAAGATATTATAAAAAATATAGTTTGCTATATAAAATATGCATATTGTGAATGAAATTTATGATTTATCATCAGTAGTTGTCAAGTCAGAAGTACAGTTAGGACATTTTAATGCTTTAATATTTATTGTAGAAAAACAGTAAGGACAAGTCTTTTCTTTAGCCTCTTTATCATCTTTTTCTTTTTTAATAATTTTTTCCTGCATTTTATTAAAAACTTTTATAATTAAAAATAAAGCCACAGAAGTAATAAAAAAACTTATTACAGTATTAACAAAAACGCCAAAACTTATAACAATAGCTCCGGCTTCCTTTGCTGCTGCAAGAGATTGATAAGGTCCCGCATTTACAACACCTTTTTTAATCACTAAAAATATATTAGAAAAATCTATACCGCTTAAAATCAAACCAATTGGAGGCATCAATATATCATTTACAAAAGAGTTAGCTATTTTAGTAAAGGCCGAACCTATTACTATACCAACAGCCATATCTAAAATATTTCCTCTCATAATAAATTTTTTAAATTCTTCTAACATAATAAATAACCTATAAATATTTAATTTTATTTAAATATAATAAAACAATTTATATTTTTGTAAACATTATTTAAATATATTTATATAAATAATAATTAATCTTGAAATCAATATAAAACAATAGTATATACTGAAACGATTTCATTTTGCCGACTACTGCATATTATGTAATATTATCAACTTTTCTGCCGCACAAAAAAGTTTTTATCCTTCGGATACACTACGTGAAAAACGCAATTGCTAGAACTTTATATTAAAAATATACGTATTAAATGTAGTGTATAACCTAGATTTGTACTAAAAATGAAGTTTTTTTGGTTCTTTTATACCAATACTTTACCTAAAGGTACTCCTTTCAGTCGCAGCACTTCCTTCGGTCGTAAAAGAACTGGAGGCTGGGGCAAAGCCACAGATATAAAAACAAAAATATAAATTTATTTTTGACAAAATATAGTTGTTTATATATATATTATTCTTATAATGTTATAAATTTTAATTGGATTAAAAAATGTATTTAAATAAAGTAATAGCACATAGAGGATTTTCATCTCAATATCCGGAAAACACTTTATTATCATTTGAAAAAGCAATAGAATTAGGTGTAAAATGCATAGAAACAGATGTTACTATATTGAAAGATGGTACTCTTGTTTTATTTCATGATTATGAAACTAAATATCATACAAATTTCGATGGTATTATAAACGATTTAGATTATAATGATATACAAAATATTGATGCTGGTTCTTGGAAAAATGAAAAATTTAAAAATACTAGAATACCTACTTTAAAAGAATTAATAGATTTATGTAAAAAAACAAATACAAAAATTAACTTAGAACTCAAAGGCGAATCTGGAAAAAATGAAAAATACTGGAATAGCATAGTTGAAAATACTGTAAAACTAATAAAAGACAATAATGTTCAAGATTTAATTTTTTATTCAAGTTTTGAATTTGATATGTTGAGAATTTTAAAAGATGCAGATAAGAATGCTAAATTTGAAATTTTATTTTATGATAAAACAGAGCATTGGAAAGAAATATCTGATGAATTAAAACCTCAATCTATACATTTGTTTGATAAGACAGTAAATAAAAAATTAATAGAAAATATAAAAAATGAAAATTATGAAATTTATGTTTATACTGTAAATTCTTTAGAATTGGCAAATGAATTTTATTCTATTGGTGTAGATGGAATATTTACAGATAATCCTGATATATTTATAAAAAATAAAGGGCTAATAAGTACACCTTACTAACCCTTATTTTTCGTATAGTTATATTTTATAATTAGAATTATCTATAGTAATAATATCTCATTCTATAGGCATTCAATTGCTGTAATTGCTCATCTGTTAGAACATCTAATATAGTAACATCTTTTTCTATTCTAAGATAATCTATTTCTTTTTCTAAATCTTTTTTCTGATTTATCAAGTCTTTGATTAAGTTTAAATCAATATCAATTTTTTCTCTTTCCATTCTAAACTTATAATCAATACTTCTTTTTTGATATTCTAAATCATTGATTTTTAATTCATACTCATAAGCAATTTTACTCATTTCATCAATTTGCTCATCGCTTAAATATACTCCGGCATTTCTGCACATTCTGTATATATCGCCTCTTGCTGCATGTCTTCCTCTAGGTGCTGGAGGTACTGGTTCTCTTTCTCTTGGTGCAGCTTCATAATAACCTCTAGGTGTGCCTCTGGATTCTGCTGGAGGTGGTGTTTGTGCAAAAGCCATTGATGATATTAAAGTGATAATAAGTGTAGATAATAATATTTTTGTTTTCATTGATTAATCTCCTATTTTTTACTCAATTGTTTTTATTTGAATTATTAGACGAATAGTATTAATAAAAGTTCCTATACAATATAAAAAATTTATAAAACTATTGATAAAAAACCAATATTGTTATATAGTAATACTCTATAGCAATATTATTTTAGGAAGGTTATAAGATGGAAGTATATAATATAGATATGATAAGAAATTTTTATAGAAATTATTCCAATAAAGTAAATAATATAAAATCAAAATTAAATAGAGCATTAACATTATCAGAAAAAGTTTTATATGCCCATTTATACAATGAAAATGATATAAAAGATTTTAAAAGATCAGAAGATTATGCAGATTTCAGACCAGACAGAGTTGCTATGCAAGACGCTACAGCACAAATGGCATTGCTTCAATTTATGAATGCTGGAAAAACTTCTTCTGCAGTACCGGCAACAATACATTGCGACCACTTAATAGAAGCCTGCAATGGTGCTGAAGAAGATTTAAAAAATGCACTTAACGTTAATAAAGAAGTTTATAATTTTTTAGAGAGTGTTGCTAAAAAATACGGACTAGGTTTCTGGGAAGCAGGTTCTGGAATCATTCACCAAATAGTTTTAGAAAATTATGCCTTCCCTGCTGGAATGATGATAGGAACAGACTCTCATACACCTAATGCTGGAGGACTTGGAATGCTTGCAATAGGTGTTGGCGGTGCTGATGCAGTAGATGTTATGACAGGTATGGAATGGGAATTAAAAATACCTAATATAATAGGAGTAAAATTGACTGGTTCACTAAATGGCTGGGCAAGTGCAAAAGATGTAATACTAAAATTGGCTGGAATTTTGACAGTTAAAGGCGGTACTAACTCTATTATAGAATATTTCGGAGAAGGTGCATCTACCCTATCAGCTGCCGGTAAAGCATCAATATGTAATATGGGTGCTGAAGTTGGAGCTACTACTTCAATATTCCCTTATGACAATAATATAAAAGAATATTTAATATCTACAGGACGTGAAGAAATTGCAAAACTTGCAGATGAAAATATTAATAATTTAAAAGCTGATGAAGAAGTATATAATAATCCAGAAAAATATTATGATAAAATAATAGAAATAAATTTGTCTGAATTAGAACCATACTTAAACGGACCATTCACTCCAGATGCTGCATGCACTATAAGTGAGTTTGCTAAAAAAGTAGAAGAAAATAAATATCCTACAGCTATGGAAGTTGGATTAATAGGTTCTTGTACTAATTCTTCTTATCATGATTTAAGTAAGGCTGCTTCTCTTGCACGTCAGGTTATAGAAAAGAAATTAAAAGTAAAAGCAAAAATAATAATTAATCCAGGTTCTGAAGCTTCATATAATGCAGCTTTAAGAGATGGTATAATTGACGACTTCAAAAAAATCGGTGCAGTTATAATGACAAATGCATGCGGACCTTGTATAGGACAATGGAACAGACAAGAACCTGATAATACAAGAGCCAATTCTATAGTAACATCTTTCAATAGAAACTTTGCTAAACGTGCCGACGGTAACCCTAATACTCATGCATTCGTTGCTTCTCCTGAAACTGTAATGGCTTTAAGTATAGCTGGTGATTTAAGATTTAATCCTCTTAAAGATACACTTATTAATGAAGAAGGAAAAGAAGTAAAACTTGATGTACCTGTTGGAATAGCTTTACCAAAAGATGGACTTAGCACAGAAAATAAAAAAAGACAGAATGCTCCTGACAGTACAGTAGAAATTATAATAGATAAAGATTCAAAACGTTTGCAATTATTAAAACCTTTCAATAAATTTAATATAAAAGATTTTGAGAATATGCCTCTACTTATAAAAGTAAAAGGTAAATGTACAACTGACCATATATCTATGGCAGGACCTTGGTTAAAATTCAGAGGACATTTGGAAAATATTTCAGACAATATGTTAATGGGGGCTGTTAATTTCTTTAATGATAAGACAAACTGTGTATTCAATCAATTAAATAACAGTTATGAAGAAGTTTCAAAAACAGCAAAAGAATATAAGAATAAAAATATATCTTCTATAGTAGTGGCAGAAGAAAATTACGGTGAAGGTTCAAGCAGAGAGCATGCGGCAATGGAACCAAGGTTTTTGAATGTTAAAGCTGTATTAGCTAAAAGTTTTGCAAGAATACATGAAACAAATCTAAAAAAACAAGGTATGCTTGCCATAACATTTAAAGATAAAGATGATTATAACAAAATACAAGAAAAAGATAAAATAAGTATAATAGGACTTGATAATTTCAAACCTAAACAAAATCTTACTGTTAAAGTAATTCATGAAGATGGAAGTGAAGATACATTTGAAGCAGTACATACTTATAATGATGCACAAATAGAATGGTTTAAAAATGGAAGTGCATTAAACAGTTTAGGAAATAATTAAACATTAAAATAATAATTTGACATTGAAGTTATTATTAATAAACTATTTAGTATAGAAAGTATTTATAAAATAACAATTAGGATATTATTATGAGCAAAATTGAAATGAAAAATGGTAAACTAATCGTGCCAAATAATATTTCAATACCATTTATTGAGGGTGATGGTGTTGGAAAAGAAATTACTCCAGTGGCACAAATGGTTGTAAATGCGGCAGTAAAAAAAGCATATAATGGAGAAAAATCTATTGAATGGATTGAAGTACTTGCCGGAGATAAAGCACAAAAAGAATTAGGTACTCCTTTACCTGATGAAACAATCAAAATTTTTGAAGAATATCTTATAGGTATAAAAGGCCCTTTAACTACTCCTGTCGGTGAAGGTATGCGTTCTCTTAATGTAGCACTTCGTCAGACTTTGGATCTTTATGTTTGTTTAAGACCTGTAAGATGGTTTAAAGGTACTTCTTCACCTGTAAAAGAACCTAATAAAGTTAATATGGTAGTATTCAGAGAAAATACTGAAGATATATATGCTGGTATAGAATGGAAAACCGGTACAGAAGAAGCTAAGAAATTTTATAACTTCCTAAAAAATGAAATGGGAGTAAGTAAAGTAAGATTCCCAGAAACTTCATCTTTTGGAGTTAAGCCTGTATCTGAAGAAGGTTCTAAAAGATTAATAGCATCTGCAATAGAATATGCTATTGAAAACAAACTTCCTTCAGTAACTTTGGTTCATAAAGGTAATATAATGAAATTCACAGAAGGCGGATTCAAAAAATACGGATATGAACTTGCTAGAAAAGAATTTGCTGATAAAACTTTCACTATGGAAGAATATGCAGAAATAAAAAAAGAATTCGGCGAAGATAAAGCAAAAGCAAAATTAAAAGAAGCTAAAGAAAGCGGTAAAATAATAATAAAAGATAATATTGCTGATGCATTCTTACAAAACACATTATTAAAACCTGAAGATTATTCTGTAGTAGCTACATTAAATTTAAATGGTGATTATATATCAGATCAACTCGCTGCCATGGTAGGCGGAATTGGAATAGCACCTGGAGGAAACATTAATTATAAAACAGGCCATGCTATTTTTGAAGCCACTCATGGAACAGCACCAGATATAGCAGGAAAAAATCAAGCTAATCCTTGTTCATTAATACTTTCTTCTGTTATGGCATTGGAATATTTAAATTTAAATGAAGCAGCTGATTTAATAATAAATGCTTTGGAAAAATCATTTGAAAGCGGATATGCTACTGAAGATTTAGCAAGCTTTATGGAAAACGGTACTTCTCTTGGTACTAAAGAGTTTGGAGAAAAAATAGTTTCTCTAATATAATTTTATAATTTATTGTTAATAATTTTGTATTATACAAAACATTATATTTTATAAACTAAAATCAATTAAAAAGGAGTTTATTTATGAGAAAAGAATATTTACTTTATAAGCTATACGATCATTCTAGTAAACGTATAAAGATAGATAGTGAGCTTTTTCAGAAATATAATGTAAAAAAGGGACTTAGAAATGAAGATGGTACCGGAGTGTTAGTAGGACTTACAAATGTTGGAGACGTTGTAGGATATGAAAAAGATGCTGAAGGTAATGTTTTCCCTATAGACGGCAAGCTTTATTACAGAGGTTATGATTTAAATGACATAGCTAAAGATATACTTGAATCAAAAAGATTCGGATATGAAGAAGTATGCTATTTATTATTATCTGGAAAGCTCCCTGATGAAGAAAGATTATCATATTTTAAAGAGCTTATTTCAGAAAATATGTATTTGGATAAAAAAACTATTATGAATATAATAGATTTGGAAGGTCAAAATATTATGAATATACTTTCAAGAAGCGTACTTGAAATGTATATTCATGATCCTAATCCTGAAGATTTATCTTTAGAAAATTTAATGCTTCAGTCTATACAATTGATAGCAAGATTTCCTGCTATTATTGCTTATGCATATAATATGTATAAATATAGTGTTAATCAAAAATATTTAAATATTACATTGCCTAAAACCAAATATTCCATAGCAGAAAATTTCTTATACATGCTTAAACAAGAATTTACTCCTTTAGAAGCGAGAATGCTTGACTTACTTCTTATACTTCATGCTGAACATGGAGGCGGTAATAATTCCACATTTACAGTACGTGTAACAAGTTCAACTAGAACAGATACATATTCAAGTATATCTGCTGGAATTGGTTCTCTTAAAGGAGATTTGCATGGAGGAGCTAATGCAAAAGTAAGTGATATGTTCAGTCATTTAAAAGAAGTTATAGATGATTGGGATAATATCAATGAAATAGATGATTATTTAATAAAGATGTTAAATAAAAAAGCCTATGATAAAAGCGGATTAATATACGGAATGGGACATGCAGTTTACACTTTATCAGATCCTAGAGCTGTTATATTAAAAGATTTAGCACGTCAGCTTGCTAAAGAAAAGAAAAAAGAATGCGAACTTGAGTTTTTAGAATTAATAGAACAAAGAGCAGTAGAATGTTTTATAAAAGTAAAAGGCGATAAAAAAAGAGTTTGTGCTAATGTAGACCTTTATTCTGGATTTATATATGATATGCTTGGAATACCTCAGGAAATTTACACTCCTCTATTTGCTATGTCAAGAATTGTAGGTTGGTGTGCTCATAGAATAGAAGAATTAAATTTCGATGATAGAAGAATAATAAGACCAGCATATAAAAACGTATCTGAACCTCAAGAGTTCATAAAAATGGCTGATAGAGGTCAATAATATCGTATAATTTATGGCAATAAAAAAAGAGGCTTAAATAAATTTTTAAGTCTCTTTTTTATTTAACTTTTATAAAACAAAAAATAATTTAAATTTTATCTAATATAAGTCTTAAATCTTTTTCATTTATTATTATGGTTGCTTCTTTTTTCAAAACTTCTTTAGCACAAAATGCCACTTTATTTTTAGCATATTTAAACATGCTTAAATCATTAGCTCCATCTCCAACAACTAATGTATCATTATAATCAACATTCAAAAGTTTCTGCAATGTTAAAAGCATATTACCTTTGCTATTAGAAAACATCATTTCTCCTCCAACTTTTCCAGTAAGAATATTATCTTTAACATGAAAAATATTTGAGAACTCTGCATCCAAATTTAATTTTTCAGCAAAAGGAATAGTAGCATTTTTAAATCCGCCGGAAAAACATACACATTTATAATCTTTTTTATGAAGTTCTTCTATTGTTTCTTTAGCACCATTCATAATAGGAAGCGAATTACAAATGTCATTAACAATTTCTAATTTTATTCCTTTTAATAAAGCTACTCTGCTTTGAAGACTTTCAAAAAAATCTATTTCTCCTCTCATACCTCTTGCAGTAATTTCTGCAATCTCATTTGCAAAATTCGTTTCTCTAGCAATGATATCTAAAGTTTCACCGTCCATTAAAGTAGAATCAAAATCAAAAACTGCTAACTTCATTTTTATTTATCCTTTAATTATAAAGTATATTCAGCTGTAAGTCTTACATATTTAGGGTCAGAAACACCGTCTATATTAGAAATTTTAGTTATAACATCATTTCCTATAACTCTATCAACGTTTATAGCCATCATAGACATGTTGCTTCCTTTTATATTTTCTGATACGCTCATTGAACCAATATTTATTCCGTCGCCTGAAAGTACTGTTGCAACTTTTGCTATCATAGCAGGCTGGTTTATATGAGGAACAACCAATATATGAGGCTGAGGTTTGATTATAACATCATAATCATTAAGTTTAACTATTCTAGCTATATTCTTAGCTATTAATGAAACAGAAACACTTGTTACATCTTTATCTGTTGTTAATTTTACTTTAAGTATGCCTGTAAAAGTAGAAGGAGCTTCTGATTTTATAGTTTTTACTTCTATTCCTCTTTGCTTAGCAAGATATGGAGCATTAACATAGTTAACATCTTGGAACATATAAGATAATGCACCTTTTAATATAGCAACTTCAAGAGGCTGAATATCTAAATTGATTAAATCGCCTTGTGCTGTTATTTCAAGAGATTTTATTTTACCATTAGCAACCTGCATTATCATTTCGCCAGCATTCTCTGCTATTTTCATATAATCTTTAACTGGTTCTAATTTTTCAGGATTAAGTGAAGGGATATTAACAGCTGATTCTGTGTATCCTCCAGATAATACTAACTTAATTTGTTTTGCAACATCCAATGCTACATTAATTTGTGCTTCCTTAGTGCTTGCTCCTAAATGAGGTGTAAGTATTAAATTATTATTTTTATATTGAACTAAAGGACAAGTTTCTATTTTTGGCTCATTAACAAAAACGTCTACTGCAGCTGCAGCTATAGTACCATTTTCTAAAGCTTCTTTTAAATCTTCTTCATTAACAAGTCCGCCTCTTGAACAGTTGATAATAATAGCAAATTTTTTCATCTTAGATAAATTATCTTTATTAATTATATTATTTGTTTCAGGAGTTTTTGGTATATGCAAAGATAAATAATCTAATTTTGGTAAAAACTCATCTAAAGAAGTTTCATAAACAGCACCAGTTTTTTGAACAATATCTTCAGTTGCAAATGGATCGTATACGATAACTTTCATTCCAATAGCCAAAGCAATGTGTACAACTTTTCTTCCAATTCTTCCAAATCCCATAACTCCTAAAGTCTTTCCGAAAAGTTCATTACCAGTAAATTTATCTCTATCCCATTTAGCTTCTTTTGTAGAAACTACTGCTGGTACTATATTTCTTGATACAGCAAGCATCAATGCAATAGTATGCTCTGAAGCAGCTATAGTATTTCCGTCTGGAGAATTAACTACAATAATTCCTTTTTCTGTAGCAGCTTCAACATCTATATTGTCAACTCCTACTCCGGCACGTCCTATAATCTTTAAATTATTTCCTGCTTCTATAATCTTTCTTGTAACTTTAGTCTGGCTTCTTACCATCAAAGCATCATACTCTCCAATAACTTTTACAAGTTCATCTTCGCTCATAGTAGGAAGAAATACAGCTTCAGAAACATCAGCTATTATATCCTTAACGCATTCATTTATTTTATCAGTTATTAAAACTTTCATTATATATTTTCTCCTTTATTGTTATGCTTGCCTCCGCCTACAATAAGCAAATAAATAAATTTATTTGCTGGCTTCGGCTCGCTTATTGTTGCTATGTTCGAAAAATCCTATAAGCTCCTCGATAATTAAATTATCGAGGAGGATTTTTCTCACTTCTCTTGTTGCTATGCTCGAAAAATCCTATAAGCTCCTCGATAATGAATTATCGAGGAGGATTTTTCTCACTTCTCTTGTTGCTATGCTCGAAAAAGCCTATAAGTTCTTCGATAATGAATTATCGAGGAGGATTTTTCTCACTTCTTTTGTTGCTATGTTCGAAAAATCCTATAAGCTCCTCGATAATTAAATTATCGAGGAGGATTTTTCTCACTTCTTTTGTTGCTATGTTCGAAAAAGCCTATAAGTTCATCGATAATAAATTATTGAGGAAGATTTTTCTCGTTTTATTATCGTTATGCTCGCCCACCTATAAGGTGCCTAATTGGTACGCCTACAATAAGCAAATAAATAAATTTATTTGTATATTATATCCCTGTTGGACGGCTTAGGCTCGCTTATTGTTGCTATACTCGAAAAATCATATAAGCTCCTCGATAATGACTTTGTCAGCCTTAGACGAATATCGATGGCTTTTTCTTTTTTATTATTGTTATACTCAAAAAAGCATCTGAATTCTCCAATAATAAATTATAGGTGTTTTTCTAGCTTTTATTACTAATAAAAAATTATTATAAAAATAAAATATTCTAATATAATTTTTCTATTATATTAGAATATCTATATACAATTTTTTAATTTATAATCTAATAAAAATTTTACGTTCTATCAATTTTTTATTGTTTTTTTGCAAAGTCAAAATATAAAAACAAAATATAATTGTTTACATATATATTTTATTTATTTAATTCTTCAATTAATGTTTTTACTCCTATTCCTAATTCAAATTTATATCCCAACTTCAAAAGACTTGCTTCCAAAGCTCCAACTGCCATTATTAAATCACGTTCACAAACGAATCCTAAAGTACCAATTCTAAATATTTTATTTTCTAAAGCACCCTGACCATTCGCTACTATTATATCATAATCTTCTTTCAAAGTCTTTCTTATATCTGGAACACTTATTCCGTCTGGAGGAAGTATTGAAGTTATTGCATGGCTTGCATTATTATCATCTTCAACAAGTAATTTTAATCCAATTGCTCTGATTGCTTTTCTTAATGATAAAGCAAGTTTTTTATGTCTTGCATTAACATTTTCAATACCTTCTTCTTTTATCATTTTTAAAGAAGTGTGCAAAGAAGTGATTAAACTAACTGCAGGAGTAAAAGGAGTTGTATCTTTAACATTAGATTTTTTATGTTCTGTCCAATTAAAATAAAAACTTGGATATTTACATTTTTCATGCATTTTAAAAGCTTCTTCGCTTGCTGTTAAAAAAGATAATCCCGGAGCTATCATGAATCCTTTTTGAGAACCAGACACTGCAACATCAATACCCCATTCATCTGTTTTAAACTCCATAGCACATAAACTTGTTATACCGTCTACAACAGATAAAGCACCATGTTTTTTTATTATAGAACATAATGTTTTAATATCATTAGCAGCACCAGTTGAAGTTTCACTATGAGTTAGAGTTACGATTTTTATATCTTTATCTTTATTCAAAGCTTCTTCAAGCATTTCAGGTTTTATAATCTGTCCCGGATCAACTTCTAGCTTTGTAACTGCTGCTCCTCTGCTTGCTGCAATTTTAGCCCATCTTGCACCAAAATTTCCAATAGATAAGCATAATACTTTATCGCCTTCATTAATAAGGTTTTCTAAAGCAGAACACATTGCACCTGTTCCGCTTGCTGTAAATAAAAATACATCATTCTTAGTTTGAAACACATATTTTAAATCTTCATAAACTTCTTTTAATATATTTGAAAATTCTTTACTTCTATGTGCCATTGGGTGTTTAGCCATTTCTATCAATGCTGATTCTGGTACTGGTGTGGGTCCTGGTATCATCAAAAAAGTTTTATCCCTCATAAATAAAACGCTCCTTTAATATTTAAAGTACAATAATATTTCCATTATTATAGTACATATATTATTTTTTACAATACTATATTTAGTAATATATATAAAAATTATTTTTTATTTCACTATAAAGTACTTATTATCTACATAAAAAACCAATTCTGTATAAAAAATAATTGTTTTTTTAAAATTATTTACTAGATTTATACTAAAATTATTTAAATATGTTAAAGGATAAAAACAATGAAAAAATATTTATTTTTCTATTTATATTAATATTAAGTATATCATGTTATAATGCTGGAAAAACAGGTCCAAATTATAATAATGGTAATTCAGAGCAAGATGGAAACAATTCTGTAGAAGAAGGAAATTCAGGTGAAACTGAAATTCTAGATCAAGAGAAAAAAGATAAAGAATGGAAAGATAAAGTATCAAATCAAAAAATTACAAAAATGAATTATTATTTCGATTCTGAAGGAAATATAATTAATAATGGCACTACTGTAAAAGAATATTTATTCCATAAATGTTTAGATGCGAATACATCAATATACTATTATGAAGATGATCCTACATACTTATATGATATAGGCGATCCAGATTCTCCATCAGGATTAAAAGTAAAAATATATTGTCTTGTAAAAACAGTTGAAGAACAAAATAAAATATACTTTTTAGATGGAATAAATAATTGTACAATAGAATATAGACTAAAAATTTCAGAGTTTATAGCAAATAATCATAATATACCCGATTGGACTAAATTACCTATTATGACAGAAAACGATATAGACACTACTATAGACATAAAAGATAAAAGATGGTCTGATTGGGGATATTTTGGACAAAATATAATAGGATAATTAATAAAAAATATAAAAAGGTATTAGCTTAATTTTGAGTTAATACCTTTTTATTTTATTAATACATATTAATCATTAAAATATTTTAATACAAAACTCCTTGACAATACAGCATCTTTTATATATTATTTAATATCTAATTTTTTATCATAATAAAAATTATTAACTTACTTTAATCAAATAAGGAATAATAAATAATGAAATCACTAAAAAAAGAAATTATATACCCTGTTATATTTATATTGCTTTCCATACTGTTTTTCTACAGTAATTTAACATTCTCATACCTTCAAATGGGTGATGTTATTCTTTGGGATATAAAAAATATTAAAGATGCAATATTCAGCGGTAATTTATATTTTTGGAATAATGCCTATTTCACAATAGCATCATCTTCAACAGTTCCTATTCACCCTAAAGCATTACTAATAGCATTATTTCCTAATGAAATATATCCGCAAATGAGTATAATATTTCATATAGCTGTAATGGGATACGGACTATTTTTATTTTTGAGAGAAAAGAAATTATCAATAAAAGCATCTATGTTTGGTGCAATTGCTTTGATGTTTTCTAATGCCATAATAACTCTTATACTTCCTGGACACTTAGGTAAATTTGAAACTTATTGTTATTTTCCTTTTGTTTTGTATTTCTTATCTAAAGCTATGAATACTGAAAAATGGATTCATTTCTTCTTTACTGGAGCTTTTTTAGGAGTAGCATTTCTAGGCGGTGCATTGGACGTGGCTATGTACTTTGCTTTATTCTTATCATGTTACTTCTTATATTTGCTTTATAATAAAAAGAATGACAAAAAAATAATTGACTTTATAAAGACAGATATTAAAAAAATAATTCTTTTATGTGTAAAATTTGCTTTAGTAGCAGTATTTTCTTTTTTAATGTCTATACAAATAATAATGGTTACAAAAAATACTCAAGATATGGGAGCTGCTGGAGTTGAAGATAAAAAACAATTATGGGAATGGGCTACAAGATGGTCATATCCTCCTGAGGAAGTATTAGGATTTTTTATACCTGGCTTCTTTGGTTATTATTCTGGAAGCGAAACTCACCCTTATTGGGGAAGAATAGCTAATATGCCTGGAGAGCCTAAAACTTCAAATTTCTCTTTAACTTCTGCCAATATTGGTTATATAACTTTCCTATTTATAATATTTGCTATTTTTATAAGCAGAAAAAAATACAATGAAAAATATTTCTGGATAGGTACTGCCCTATTCTTTTTGATAGCAAGTTTCGGAAGATATTTCCCTGTTATATATGGAGCATTGTTTCAAATTCCAATATTCAGAGATGCAAGAAACCCAAATAAATTTATAGAAATTATACCTATACCTTTTGCTATACTATCTTCATTTGCTGCAGATTATATATTTAAAGCAATAGAAGCTAAAAAAGAAGATAAATTATTAAAATATTTAGAAGATGATTATAAGTATATAAATATAGCTCAAAAAATAATGTATATTATAGCTATAGCCTCTGTTGTATTAGCATTAATTACAATAATAGCTAATGGTGTTATATATAATAACTTTATTGCTGACTGGAAAGAGCAAAATGCTGCAATAATAGCAAAAAATATATCAATGTCTTTTGTAAGATTAATGTTAATGTCATCTACTGTACTGCTTTTAATGAATAGTGCCATTTCATTAAAGGATATAACTATAAAAGATAAATTTGCTGTAGTAGTTCCATTTATAGGATTTATATTATTCTCTATGTATGATTTAGGACATATTGGTTTCCTTGTTATTGGAAGTATTATAGTATTTTTATATATAATAATTGCTAATAAAGAAAAATTATTTTATAAATACTTACCATATATGTTTATGGCAGTATTATTTTTGGATTTAACACAAAGCGGAAATATGTTTATAGTTAAATCTAATATTAATCAAATGTACAATTCTACTCCTATAGTTGATCATATATTAAAAGAAGAAGGCAATAAAACAACAATGCCTATATTGATTCCTTATCTATATAGATATACAACACATACAATGCCTTATTATAATATACCTTTAACAGAACCTCCTGCAGCAAGCAGATTATCAAAAGATATAACCGATACTTTTATGAGATTTAGAATAAATGATTATGTAGGGTATCAGCCTAGACTAATGGATTTGCTTGGAGTAAGATACATTTTAAGTCCTACATATTTAGATCAGTCTATTCTATCAAATGATTTAACAAAAATAACAGAATATCAAGATCAATTCTCTGCTGCAGTTTTATATGAATTAAAGGGTTATAGAAATAAATATGAATTTGTAAACAATGCCTATAATGCTGTTGATTTCAATGACGGGCTTGGAAGAATTAGTATGCCTAATTTTAACTTGGCAAATGAAGTTGTATTGTTAAATAATTCAAATAAAAATATAACTTTAAATAACAATAATGCTATTCATAGTGTTGAATTATTAGAAGAAACTGACAATAAAATAGTATTCAATGTAAAAACACCTGATGCTGGAATACTTGTATCAAAAGAGCGTTATAATAATGATTGGCAAGTTACAGTAAATGGAGAAAAAAAAGAGTTATTAAATGCCAACTTATTATTCAGAGGTGTTTATGTTGAAGCGGGCGACAATAATATAGTATTTGAATTTAAACCTTCAATGAAATATTTATATAGTACTGTTATTTGTTGGATTATATTCATAATAATATCAATAATAAATTCAGCTTTATATATAAAAAGAAATTCATAATAGCATATAAAAGATTATTAATAATAGCTCTAATGTAAATTTTTATACATTAGGGCTATTATTTTATCAACTTTTATTAAAATATTTTTCAATTAATATTCTGTTGTAAATAAGAAGTAAAATATTTGTAAAAAATATTGACATGAAATAAAAAATATGATATACTATACTTAAAAACGAGGGAGGTGCTGTATGAAAATGATGAAGATCGTATTAGCAATTATCATATTCACCTCTAGTACTTTATTGGCTGACAGAATTATTCCTCCTGAATCATTGCCTGATAGAGCAAAACAATTCATATCAGGAGCATTTCCAGATGCACAGATATGGTATGTGGAATTAGATGATGGTAAATATGAGGTAGAACTTTCCAATGGTATTAAAATAGAATTTCTACGTAACGGCGATTGGAAAGAAATAGAAGCCGAGTATATAGGAATACCGCTTAATGTTTTTCCACCCAATGTGGCAAAAACAATACAGAACACATATCCTCAAACAGTTGTTATTAGTGCTGAAAAGAAATGGGGAACTTATGAAGTAAAGCTTAACAATATGATGGAGCTTTATATATCTTCTAACGGTCAGCTGATAGGACAAAAATTTGATGATTGATTTACTTTCCATCCCATATACAAAGCAGGGTATTAGAAAAATCTAATACCCTGTTATTTTTTAAATTAACTAAAATAAATAATTATATCTACTTAAAAATTTTCAATATATATTTTAATCCTTATAATACTTACTATAGAACTCATAGCTTTTAATAACGCGTTCTACATAGTATTCAGTTTCCTCAATATCAATAAATCTTCCTGTACGATACATATTATTAGTTCCGTATTCAGATTTCCACCTTCTTCCTCTTCCTGAACCTGCATTATAACTTGCTGCTACTAATATATAATTACTTGCCTTTTGACTGCTGAATAACCAACCTAGATGAGAAATACCTAAATTAATATTCTGCTTAGGGTCTGTTAAATCTAAAGGAGCATATCTATACCTAGATTTTTTATTTTCAGCTGCTGCTGTTGTAGGCATTAACTGCATAAGTCCCATAGCTCCAACCCAAGACTTAGCTTTTATATCAAATAAACTTTCCTCACGCATTATAGCATATACAAATGCTGGTTCTATTTTATAATATTTAGCTTCCGGTACAACATACTTATCAAAATACCTTGGATAAACTTTCTTTCTAAGTTCATCTGGAAGCAAATCTGTATTTTCGTTATAAGGATATCCAAAATATTTACCTATATTAGCTGATATTTGCATAAGTCTTTTAGTTCTGCCTGAATCTGTAAATATTTTCTCAGCGAAATAATACAGCGGATATGTTACTTGTGTTTTTTTAAATACTTTATCAAATTCTGTGTATGCATTATCGTAATCGCCATAATAATAAAGTACTATAGCCTTATTTACTTCTCTTCTAGTCTGTAAAGATAATTCATTAAACAAATCATTCTCATTTCTATTGGAATACATATCTTTAACAAATCTATTTCTCATAAGTATAGTTTTAGCTAACTTTCTGCTTTCTTTCATAAGATCATCTTCTTTTCCAGTAGCAATATAATTTAAGAATTGTATCTTATCAAGCATTTGCATAGACTTAGTATAATTTGAATCAGCATAATATTTTTTAGCTTCATCTAAATAATATGCATTGCTAATCTCAACATTATGAATCATTTCATCACTAGCTAAACTTAAAGCACCTTTTACAAAATAATGACTTTTACTAGTAAGCAAACTTTTCATTATATATTCATCTCTCTTTTCTGTATCTCCAAATTCTGAAGCAGTCCACATATTCCAAGATAATGCAAAATCATGTCTGAATTTTGGATATCTAGCCTCTAATGCTTTTGTTGCAAAATATGTTTCTGTTTTATTATTTAATTTAAATGCTTTTCTTAAATATGATTTTAATGCTAATTCAGTTTGCCAGCTCTTAGGAAATCTTTTCATAACATTAGTTAAATATACTTTTGCCTGAACTAAATTATTTCTATTCAAGCTAATATTAACAAAGCTATTATATATTCTAGGAACATAATCATCTCTTGGATACTCTTTCAAAAAAGTATTATATAATTCCATCGATTTATTATAATTTTTTAATTTACTGTAATTATCCGCAGAATAATAAAGTCCTAATCTTCTATGTGCTTTATTGTTAGGATTGGATAAATATTCATTAAATAATATTGATGCTTCTTTCCTATCTCCTGATAATTGCTTGATTCTAGCCATATAATATATGGAAGTAGCTTTATGTGAATTATGATCATATAAGTATTTGAAATGAGGTAATGAAGCTTTTCTATATCCAGAATCATAAAGTGCTGCTGCTACTTTGTATTTTAAATCATTATTAAATGAAACTATATCTTCGCTGTAATTATTATTATAATATATAATAGCTTCCCTATTCCCAAATTTAGTTAAAAGTTCATAAGCTATCATTTTAGCTTTATTAGTATCATCAGTATTTCTTAAAGCCCTAATACCTACAAATTCCTTAATCCATTTTTGCTTCTTGCTATTAAAAAAATTACTGATAGGATAATCATCTCTGTAAAACTCTGCCAATGCTTTATACTGTTCAGCATAAGGATATAATGATGAACGCGGATATTCTTTCATTAATAATGAATATAAATTTATAGCTTCATCGTACATATTAGTATATAATGCACTTTTAGCTCCATAATAAATAACATAATCATTAATAAGCATATTTTCTTCTGTATTCATTATATTTGTAAATTGATTATATGCTTCTAAATATTTCTCTCTGTTATATAATTCTAATGCAGTACCATAATTTATTTTACTTTTTGATATTATATTCTTCTTTAATGAAATGTCCTGAGCACCTAGCATTGAAGTCATTATTATAACAATGATTTCAAAGCAAAGAGCAAACAGTAAAACTCTTTTATTAATAATAGCAGCTATTTTATTTTTCATTTACGCAAAATCCAAAAAATAGTTTTTTATATAGTAAGCATTATTTTATTATTTTTTTGATTTTTTGCAAATAAATTTTACATTTCGATTATATACTGAAAATTTTAAGTTTGTCAATTTTTTTGTTGTTCTTTTTCCCGCCGCAAAAAGAACCTTATATCCTCGGCAAGCTCGGATACGCTTCGCGAAAGTGCAATTATGAAATTAGTACTAAATCATACTAAAATTGTTTTACATGTAAGATAGATTATTAATTTAAGCTAAAATATAGCCCTTCGCGAAGCGTATCCAAAATTTTCAGTATATTTCAAATATGTTTATAAAATTATTAATCTTTATAATATTTTTTGTAATGTTCATAACTATTGATAACTTTCTCTACATAATATTCAGTTTCTTCAATATCAATGAATCTTCCTGTACGATACATATTATTAGTGCCGTATTCAGATTTCCACCTTCTTCCTCTTCCTGAACCTGCATTATAACTTGCTGCTACTATTATATAATTGCTTGCATTTTCATTTCTAAATAACCAGCTTATATGTCCAATACCTATATTAATATTTTGTTTTGGATCTGTTAAATTTAAAGGATCGTATCTATATCTAGGATTCCTATTTTGTTCCTCAGCTGTTGCAGGCATTAACTGCATAAGTCCCATCGCTCCAACCCAAGATTTAGCTTTTGGATCAAATGTACTTTCTTCACGCATTATAGCATATATAAAAGAAGGCTCTATTTTATAATGCTTTGCCTCTGGTACAACATATTCATCAAAATATCTTGGATAAACTTTTTTTCTAAATTCATCTGGAAGCAAATCTGTATTATAAGTATAAGGATAATCAAAATACTTTCCTATATTAACCGATATCTGCATAAGTCTTTTTGTATTTCCTGAATCTTTAAAAATCTTTTCAGCAAAATAAAATAATGGATAATTTACTTCTTCTGCTTTCTTAAATATTTTATCATATTCTGTATATGCATTATCATAATCACCATAATAATATAAGAGTATTGATCTATCAACTTCATTGGTAGTTTGCAATGATAATTCATTAAATAAATCATAATCACTTTTACCAGAATATAACTCTTTTACAAATTCATTTTGCATAAGAATATTTTTAGCCATATCTCTAGCAGATTTCATTAAATCATCTTCTTTTCCAGTAGCAATATAATTTAAAAATTGAATCTTATCTAGCATTTCCATAGACTTAGTATAGTTTGAATCAGTATAATATTTTTTAGCTTCATCAAAATAATAAGTATTGCTGATTTCAACATTTTTTATCATTTCATCATTAGCTAAGCTCAAAGCACCATTAACAAAATAATGATTTTTACTTGTAAGAAGTATTTTCATTAAATATTCATCTCTTTTTTCAGTATCTCCAAATTCTGATGCACTCCACATACTCCAAGACAATGGAAAATCATGTCTGAATTTTGTATATCTTTTCTCTAATGCTGAAGTTGCAAAATAAGTTTCAGTTTTATTTTTTAATTTAAATGCTTTTCTTAAATATGATTTTAATGCCAATTCAGTTTGCCAGCTATTTGGAAATTTATTGATAACATTAGTTAAATAAACTTTTGCCTGAACTAAATTATTTTTATTTAAACTTGTGTTAACAAAATTATTATATATTCTTGGAACATAATCATCTCTTGGGTAATCTTTCAAAAATGTATTATATAATTCCATTGCTTTTGCATTATTTGTTAATTTATCATAATTACCAGCAGCATAATAAAGTCCCATTTTTCTATATGTTTTATTATTGGCATTAGATAAATATTCATCGTACAATTTAGCTGCTTCTGCCCTATTTCCTTCCGCTTCATTTATTCTTGCCATATAATAAGTTGAATTTCCCTTATTATAATTATTAGAATATAAATATTGAAAATGTTTTAATGCTGATTTTCTAAATCCAGCATCATAAAGTACTGAAGCCGCTTTATATTTTAATCCATTATCAAATAATGATATTTCATCTTCATAATTATCATTATAATAAATAATAGCCTCAGTATTTGATAATTTAGTTATAAGTTCATAAGCTATCATTTTAGATTTATTTGTATCATCAGTATTTCTTAAAGCTCTAATGCCTACAAATTCTTTAATCCAATTTTGTTTCCTGCTATTAAAGAAGTTGCTCACAGGATAATCATCTCTGTAAAACTCTGCTAATGCTTTATACTGTTCAGCATAAGCATACAATGGGGAATTGATATATTCTTTCATTAATAATGAATACAAATCTATAGCTTCATTATACATATTAGTACTTAAAGCACTTTTAGCACCATAATATATAATATAATCTTTTATAATTGAATCTTCATCCCTATTCATTATATTGGTAAATTGATTATATGCTTCCAAATATTGTTCTCTATTATACAATTCTAGTGCGGTACCATAATTCATCTTATTTTTTGAAGTTATTTTTTTCTTTAAAGAAATATCTTGTGCTACTAATATGGAAGTAATTACCACAATAATAATAGCAAGAGTAATAAGCAGCAATATAAATTTTTTATTAAAAATATTAGTAATTTTATTTTTCATTTACGCAAAATCCAAACATAGTTTTTTTTATATAGAGATTTTTATTTTATTATTTTTATGATTTTTTGCAAATCAATTCAATATATTAACCATAAAAAATAATGGTAATTTATAAATATTTTTGTATATTAATTATAAACAAATTATGGAGAAATATATAAAATGGATTTAATAGAATTAAGAAATAAACAAAAAGAATTTTTTAAAAGCTCAAAAACTATGAGCTATAATTTCAGAATAGAACAATTAAAAAAATTAAAATCAATGCTCATCAAATATGAAAAAGATTTTATTGATGCTTTATATCAAGATATGCAAAAATGTGAATTTGAGGCTATAGCTTCAGAATTCTATATGGTTATAGAAGAAATTAATTTATTCATAAAAAATCTAAGGAAATGGATGCATCATAAAAAAGTAAAAAAGAACATGATTACAATGGATGCTAAAACTATGGTAATAAATAAGCCTTTTGGTGTATCATTAATAATATCTCCTTGGAATTATCCTGTTCAATTAACTTTTCTTCCTCTTGTTGGAGCAATAGGTGCAGGAAATACTGCAATAATAGCACCTTCTCAATTAACTCCAAAAGTTTATGATGTAATATATGATTCAATAAAAAATACATTTGATGAAGAATATATTGCAGTTATAGATAAAACTGTACCTCCAGAAAGCACTACAATAATAGAATACGATAAAATTTTCTTCACAGGTTCTCCAAGAGTTGGAAAAATAATTATGTCAAATGCATCTAAATTTTTAACATCTGTAACTTTAGAACTTGGAGGAAAATCTCCTGTCATTATAGATGATATAAATGGAAATAATTTTAATAAAGCTGTAAAAAGAATTATATGGGGAAAATTCTTAAACTCTGGTCAAACATGTATATCTCCAGATTATATATTATTAAGAGAAGATTTAAAAGAAAAATTTTTAACTGCATTTAGTAAAGAAATAGAAGTATTCAATAAAGAAAGAAAACTTCACAGAATTATAAATGAAAATCACTATAAAAGAATAAAATCATATTTAAATGATGGAAAAATTATTTATGGCGGAGAATATGATGATAATAATTTATCTATATCAATAAGTCTTGTAGAACCAAAAGATTTAGAAACTAATATAATTAAAGATGAAATATTCGGAAGTGTTTTCCCAATACTATATTATAAAACAAAAGAAGAAGCAAGAGAACTAATAGAAAAAATATGCTCTACTCCTTTAGCTATGTATATATTTTCAGAAGATTTAGCATTTAATTATTACTTCATAGAAAAAATAAGTTACGGCTGCTGTGCTGTTAATGACACTATAAGTCAAATATTAAATCCTCATGCACCATTTGGAGGAATAGCAAATAGCGGTATAGGACAGTATCATGGTTATGATAGTTTTAAATGCTTTTCAAAAGAAACTACTATATTAAATAAAGGCTATAATTTTGAACTTACTACAAAATATCCGCCTTATGATAAAAATATAAAATCACTTAAATTCTTATACAATTTAATAAAAAAATAATTTACAAATAAAAAGGCTTGCATTGAAAAATATCAATACAAGCCTTTAAAATTCTTAATTATTAAAAATTAATTTCCCCAAACATCTGGTTCAAATTCTTTATTAACTCTATTATAATCAACAATATCAACACCATTATAATAGAACTTTAATATTTCTTTATAATCTTTTTTTACTTGTGCCATACCATAAGCACCCCATTGACACATACCTACACCATGTCCGCTGCCTTTACCAGTGATTATAATACCGTTATCAACTTTTTTAATAGTAAAGTTAAGAGATGGAACTACTTTAGGAGAAAGTGTTGTTCTGAAATCTCTTGAAGTGATATCGCTTTCATCTATTTTTATATTTGTAGCTTTACCTGATTTAGGGTCAGTACTTATTCCTATAGATGATTTTTCACTAGCATGTACAGAATAACTTGCTAAATCATTATTAAGTTCATTATAAGTTAAAGTATTTGTCCAAGGTTTTATTTGAGCATTACAATAAGGACAAGAAACACCAGCTAAATATGGAACAGCAACACCAAATACATTTTCAGCACTGTCAGTATGTCCGCCGCATAATGCACTAAAATAAGTAGCTATTACTTTACCTTTATAAACAGCTATTTCATATCTAGTTCTGTCTACTGCCTGTTCAACAGACCAATTCATTTTTTCTTTACCATTATAAACTTGATATTTAGTAGTATTATCAACATCAAAAGGAAGTTTATTAGCATTTTTTAGTATATGATACATAGCATAAGTTCTAGCTGCTACTGCTTGTGCTTTTAATGCTTCCATAGGCCAATCTGGAGACATTTCATGAGGAAGTACTCCTTTTACATAGTCTTCGATATTAAGCTCATTAACTACTATCATAGTATTATTATATGGAATAAACATTAAAGAACCATAATAATCAACACCATTCAAATTAAAACCATCTTGTGTTTCAAATACTATACCTTCTTTATAAACACCAACATCATTAACTTTTAAACCTAATCTGTTTTCTACAACCATTACTTTTTCATTTGTAAGAGCAGAAATAATTTCACTCTCATACTTATAATTGTAAGCTTTGTATGGACCTTTTATATTAATAGTATATGGTGCTTTTACATCTGTTAATTGTACTCTGATGATATTTTGATTGGCAAATGCATATATACTATTCATAGCTAAAAGTACTAGCAACAAAAACAAAGACTTTTTGACTCCCATAATTTTAATGCCTCCTTGCAATACATAAAATAGTTCATCAAAATTATCGGTAGTTTACTGCTTTACTTTATTTATTTAAAAAATACCTGTTCATTAATTTATAAATAAAATTATTTTATATTCTTTTTTAATCTAAGTTCTGAAATAATAACCCCTAATAATGTTAAAAACATACCTAATAAAGCTATTAATGTTATTTTTTCTTTAAGTACAATAATAGATACTATGATTGTAATTACAGGTGTTAAATAAACATATATATTAGTTTTTATAGCACCAATTAAAGAAGTAGCTTTATTCCATATAATAAAACATATTCCAGATGCAAAAACAGCTACAAAAATCATATTAAATAATATAATAGGCTTAGTTAAAGATTTAAAATTAGGGCTAAAATCTAAAAAGAAAAATGATGGTATCATAAATATAATACCATAAAATATAACCTTCCTTGTTGATAAAATAACATCATAATTTCTTTCTGTAATTTTTGTTATTAATACAGAATAAAGTCCCCATCCCATACTTGATATTATTGCCATAATATCACCTAATGGATTTAATTGCAATTCTATTTTACCATTAAAACTTAATATTATTATACCTACTATAGAAATTATAAAACCTATAAAGAAATTTATATATGGCTTATCAATTCTTAGTAAAAATGAAAATATACCTGTAAATAATGGGGCAGCAGCAATGATAACACTTACATTTGAAGCTAAAGAATAATCTATTGCTAGATTTAAAAATAAATTGTATATTGTAATTCCTGTTAATCCACAAAGAACAAAATATAATTCATCTTTTTTATCCTCTAATATAAGTCTTTTTGGTTTTATTATTAGAAGAAATAAATATCCAAAAACGAATTGCAAAACCAAAAGTTCAAGAGGACTGAATTCTTCTAATAATATTTTAGTTGAAACATAAAGAGAAGACCAAAAAAATACACTTAAAAAAGCAAAAAAGTGACCTAATAAATATTTTGTCTTTACAAAATTCATAAATTATTTTTCCTATAACTATTTTTTATTTTTCATTAGATAATTAATATTTGAATGAAATCTACTTAAATAATTTCTACCCAAATCTATAGAATCATAAATCCAACCCCACAAAGCCCATATATAATTAGACATCAATTGACCTATAATAACCTCTTCATATGTTATATCTTCATATATTTCTATAAAGCTACATATTTGTTCATAAGTCAATTCTAGCTCAGCTGTAAAATTACCAATCTCCCATAATATTGAACTAAATCCGGCATATTCAAAATCGACAAATTTTATATCACTACCATTATACATTATGTTTGGAAGCTGCAAATCTCTATGACATAAAACTTGATTTCCTTTATCCATGTTATATGCTAAATTAAGTAAAAATTTATGTTCTATTTTAGTTACTATATTAATATTTACTAATCTTTCATAATTTTCTATTTCTTTAACCATTGATATAACATTAAAATCTTTATGATCATTATGATTTATGCTATGTAATTTTTTCATCTGTTTAACAATTAATGGGAAAATAGTATCGTAATTTTTTAAATCTTCAAAATCTAAAGACCTATATCCATATAAAAAATCTGTTAACTTTATATCACTTTCATAAAAATCACTTTTAGGTACTATATCTTTATCATATATTAAAGACAATATTCTACTTTCAGCATTTCTATCAATAATATTTTCTGTACCTTTACCAGGTATCCTAATAACCTTATCATGACCTAAAAATCTAATCTTATAATTAACATTTGTAATTCCAGCTAATTTTTCAATATTTCCATCATCAGAACACTGTTCTGCTATTTCTTTTGGTGTTAATAAATCATAATACAAGGCATCTTTAAATGAATCTATTTCTACATAAAGATCATCATAATTAAAAGCATAAAAATTTATTTTATTAAGAGATCTCAAAATACAATATTCCCAATATTCATCATCAGAAGTTTTCATTAATTCTTCTTTAAGAACAGCTATATCATTTTCATTATCAAATATAGCAATACCATCACCATAACCGCTTGTAGCATTTGTATCTATATCTATAAGTCTAAAATTACGATCAACTATATATCCCCAAGAAACAACACCATCAGTAATTTTTTGAGCTAAGAATTGTGATAAATCAGACCTAATATAATCAAAAAAATTATTTCTTAAATATAAATCTCCATTAAATATTATTGTACCTTTTACTATCTCATCTATAACTAATTTTAATGAAGCACTGCTATTTTTAACAGCATAATCATCGTATACTACTTTTTTAAAACCTAATCTTTCTTGGTATTCATCAAACATTTCATGTTTGTATCCTGTAACAACAATTATATCATCTACACCATTATTTTTTAATATTTTAATCATATTTTCAAGTAATGTTTTACCATTAATTTTTAATAAAGGTTTAGGTTTTATTAAAGTCATAGGAGCAAGTCTAGTACCCCTACCAGCGGCGAGTATTATAGCTTTCATAATTTATCCTAAATAATTTTTATTGTGCTGAAAGATTAATAAGCATATTATTCATATAATCAGCAGATCTTTTTGCTGATTCTCCTTGATACATATAAGCTTCTTCTTTAGCTTTAACTATATTTTCTTTTAATGTATTATCATCTATAGCATTATCAATTATATTGGCAATATTTACAAAATTATTTTCATCTAATTTAAAACTAATTTTTGGTAAAGTCTCAAATGTCCAAACTTCTTCATCAATTTCTATAGCATCTGTACCTCTTTTATCAAATATAAAACTTGGTATTATCACAGGTTTTTCAAATAAAAAAGTATAGTCAAATATAACTCCAGAAAAGTCTGATATCATTATATCTGCTCTAGCTAAAGAATAAATATTGAGTCTATTAAAATCCCATTCTACATTTTTTTTATCTTTATATCTATTTTGAAATTTTTCTAGAACATCTTTATCTGATATTGAAGATTGAGGATGCGGTCTAATTATAACATTATAATCAGAATTGACAATATTATCTAATAATTTCTCACCAAATCTTCTAAAAATACAATTCATTCCCCAAGACGGAGCTATTAAAACTGTTTTTTTATCTTTATTCTTATATTT
The DNA here is from genome assembly GCF_036997785.1 of Brachyspira pulli. NCBI lineage: Bacteria > Pseudomonadati > Spirochaetota > Spirochaetia > Brachyspirales > Brachyspiraceae > Brachyspira > Brachyspira pulli. The sequence continues at coordinate 4,028 of NZ_JAWLQI010000035.1, read as the reverse complement.
TTCTTTCAATTCTTCTACAACAGTACTTTTTAATTTTGATAATTCATCTAAATAAGGACTTCCTACAACATACAAATCTTTTACAACAGTATTACGTTTTCTTTCTAGTTCCCTAATATCTCTTATCTGATGTTCACCATTTAAAAATACTGTATCAAAAAAATCTAATGAATATAAACAATAAGTTGATGTTTCAGCTGATGAATGAGTTATATGAATATACTTCTTTACTCCTTTAGAGCGTTTTAATTGAAACACATCTAAATTTGGAGTTGTCATTAAACAAATATCAGCTTCTATAAAATTTAATTTAGCATAAGCCTTATTCCCAACACCTATAAACTCAGTATAAAGTAAATCATTCTTTATTTCAAATATTGGGTCATCTTCACTTGAACTATAATAAATTACTGGTATTTCTAATTTTATTAACTCTTCTATTATTGGTTTAAATACATTACAATATCTTTTATCTTCTCCATAAATTATTATTCTTGCCTTTTTTGAAGCTTCTGTTTCTATATTCTTGCTCTTAGAAAAAGAAATTGTTTTTAATTTTATTAACAATGCTTTTGATAAAAAGAAAAGTGTACCTATTATACCAAATAATGCTGAGAAAAGTAAACTTCCTGTTCCTGGGTCTATATATCCAAATGCATTACTTTGTAATAGTATAAATAATGCAAGTATTGTAACTACCATAATAATTCCTTCAAAAATAAATACTAGTATTTCATAAATTATATAATATTTTAATATAAAAATCAAACTATTTTAATTCTATTTCCTTTGATTCTTTAGTATTCCAATCAATTTCAAACTTTTTCCAATTGTTTATATCAAATATATTGTCTTTTACATAATAATATCTATCAAAATTATATCTATTACTATATTGTTCCACTATTCTTGAACTATTTATATCTAATATAAAAATACCTTTATTTTTATAATCATTTGTTATTAATTTACAGCTAAATACATTTGTTATATTTGGTATATGTTTTGTTGCTAAATAAGGAACATCTGCTATAGTTGAAAAATCACCATCTAATTTAACATTACCATTAGAATAAAAATCTTTATACATTAATAAAGCATTAAATTTTGATACAAAACTCATATCATCTTTAAACTTATCATTATTTAAATTATCTGCATGATCTGAAACAATAATAATTTTAGTATTATCATATAAATTATTTTTCTTTAAATATTCTATAAACTCTACAATACAATTCATTGAAGCAACATTAGCATAAAAATGTTCCACACTATTATTATCTTTATATCTAATTAAATCTTCATCATTAATTATTAATTCACTAGGATCTTTATATGGTAAAAAATCAGAATTAATATATAAAGGACTATGTGTTATCATACTATGTACTATATTACAATAATTACCTGTATCTTCTATATTTACAAAGTCTTTAGTATATAATAACATAGCATATTTATACAAACCAAAAGATACTTTAACTGAAGAAGATAAAAACCAATTATTATTATCATAAAAATTATATCTTAAAGTTACAGGAAGCATTCTTAATATTGAAAATCTTATGGACTTAGATTTCTGTTCTTCTAATTCAAAATTCTCTACATTAACATTTGTTAATCCTAAATATTTATTAACGCTATATGAAAATAAACTGTCCTCATTGTAGGCATTTATATTAGAATAACCATTAAAAATACTTAGATCAGGAATCCAAGAAAAATTTGCATAAGTAGGTTCAAGCATTACACTCTTATAATTATATTTTTCTAAAGATAATGGTATAGTAAATAAGCTACTATTATGAAAATTAGTTATATTATATGTTCCGTTAGTACTCATTTCATAAGGTAAAAAATCATATCCGCCATACAAAGAAGATATTGTAACTGTAGTAGCAGAATAAGATACATTATTAGTAAAAACTACAAATCCATCAAATTTTTCTTTGTATTCTGGAAATTGCTCAAAAGCATCTTGCCAATAAAATGAAGCTGCTCTATCCAATATAAATACAAATATATTATTACCATTTTTAGATAAATTAAATATCTTTCCATTGTTTGATAAATTATTATATGCATTAATATTCTTTAATTTGTTATACTCTTTAGATATATTAAAAATATTAAATAAAGATGACAAAACTAGAACAATAAATATAATATAATAAACATTCATTATTAATTTAATTTTATTTTTCTTTAAAAGAACAACTAACAAAAATACACAAATTAATATATAAAAAATACTTAATAAAATATCTTTTAAATTTGAAATTAATAAATCAGCATTTTCAAATGAAAAATTTGAATTTATATTAACATAATCTCCAACCATTACAAATACATTAATAAATATTATAAAGAATGAAAACATATAAAATAAAGTAATATAATTTTTTACTTTATCTGAAAATAATAAATATATGAAAATTGGATAAAAAAAGAATATTCCACAACTTATAGATAAATTATTAATAATCAAATAAAATGGACTACTAAATTCTTGTACTGAACTAGATATAATAGAACTTAAAATAAATATACCAGATAATAAACTAATTATTAATCCGCTTAAGACCATTAATCTATTTCTATTTTTCACAAATGATTTTAAAGAATTATCATTAAAAATAAAATTAAATATTTTTCTTGAATTAAATAATATTAATAACAATAGTAATAATAAATATATATTAATTATATAATTTTTCAAATATAACTTATAGTAAATTTCTATATTTGTATTTTGAAGATTTTGAATATTATCTTTTGACTTTATAGAAACATATATAGTATTTATAGTGTTGTATGGTGGAAAAACTATTTCTGATATAAAATCTGGAATTTTCTTTGCATTCCCTTTAATACCAAATATATCACTGGTTTTAAATATTTTACTATAATAAGCAACTCTAGCAGAACAAGTATATAAACCATTAAAATAAGAATAATTTTTTAAATCTGTAAGATATGCTTTTCTCTCTATATTAGATAATAAAGATAAAGATATAATCAACAAAGTAAGAATAATAAAAAATATGTTATAAACTTTTAGCAATTTATATTTATTAACAACAAATATATTATAAAGTTTATATTCAATTACTATATTTTTTATAAAAGAAAACAAACAATTTATAGTCCAATAAAAAAGAAGTCCTGATGGCGAATTATACAATAAAACTAAAAATATTAATGATACTATATATAATGGCAAGCTCTCTTTAAACTTTAATTTTTTAGCATAAACAAAACCAGATAATAAACTAAATAATGTCATCAAAAAAGGAAGTAAATTGATACTTATATTACCTATATGAATTAAAGCATCTGGTTTAGATAAATCTTTTATAAATAAGAAACTTACACCGCTCAATCCTGTTAGGCTGTGTACAAAATTATAAGCTGCCATAAAAAATGGTATCTGTATTAATAGCCCTAAAGTACCGCGAAAAGCATATATTGTTTTATATCCATTAATTCTTTGACAAGCTCTTATTAAAAGATATCTTTGATCTCCTTTATATACAGACTTGATATTATCTATCATTGGTTTCATTTTATCTTGAATAGCCCTTTCTTTAGCCTGCCAAGATTCTGCTACATTATATAAAGGAAGTGATAAAAAATTTATACATAAACTTAAGAAAAATAAACTTACACCATAACTTGATTTGAAAACATTGTTAAACAAATAAAATAATATTTCTATTATAAATTCTATAGGGTATATTGTAATATTATAAAGAACATCAAAAAGCATCACAATACCCCCAAGAAATAATTTTCTTTGAGTTTATGATGTTTCCTACAAAAAATTGATTTATATAAATATTTATGAACTGTTGACTGTTGACTGTTGACTGTTGACTGTTGACTGTTGACTGTTGACTGTTTCATATTTAATTACCAAATTTATTTTGTTAGATGATAAATCAAATCATAATAAATGTCAATGTATATTAACATATAATTATGTTTAAGAGCCATAGATATTGCACACTTTTAGTTTAAAAAAA